>JAUIGA010000033.1 GCA_030430125.1 Chloroflexia bacterium
CACCGCCTCCCACACCTCATACGCCGCAATCGCGAGCACGGTGGCCAGCACCGACAACTCGAACCAGCTGCCGAGCAGCAACTCCGCCACATCGGCAGAGGTCACCGCCGCGATGCCGGGATTGACAAGCCCCCAACCGCCGGTCACGACCAGTGCCAGCACGACCCAGGAGATCGACACCCCGATCTGCGCGGCGGCGACCCGAGCGGTCCAGAATCCGCCAACACACTGGACGAGACCAATCACAACATCCGCGGCGAGGAGTCCCAGCACGACCCATGGCACGACGTCCGGAATCGCGGGATTAAAGAATGGCACCGTGCCGTCCACGGCGGCGCGGCCCTCATCCCCCAGATACATGTTGATGCCGTCCCGGTACACCTTCACCAGGATGAAACCGACGAACAGGGTGAATCCGACACCGGTCAGCGCGTCCCCTACGGAGATCTGCCGCTTGGGCGCTTCCGCCGGCAGATCGGCCACTGTCCACCGCGCCGCGCCGCCATCCCCGAACAACCCAGCGGGCGTCTGGCTGGTACGCTCCATCACCGCAAACGCGACCGTCACCCAGAACACCATCTGGATCCCGATGAAGAATGCACTCACCGCCGTATCGAGCACCCCGTCGAGAATGCTGCCAACCGACTCGTCGCCCTGCATCACGTTCGACACGAAAACCGCGAGCGCCACAAAAGGCAACACTCTCGTCAGCAGCGTCTTCAACAGCACGACGTAGGCGCCATAGTTCGATGGCCCGATGAGGTAGCGCTGGGCATCCCCGAACTGGCTGGCGAGCCGACGCGGATCGCCCAGCGCGTTGAGCGCCTGCTCGGCGGCGGCATCCTGCGACGCACCGTCGGCCACACGCGCGTCGACGAGCTCGTCGATCATGCCACGCATGTCACGTCCCGTATCGTCACGTGCCCCCTTCGGGACATCGGCAAGCGCCACATCGATGTAGCGGTCGACCAGCGAGGTCATCGTCGTTCTCCATTCGCCAGGAGGGGCGCCAGGCTCGCGTCGAGGCGAGACCATTCATCGGTCAGGATACGGAGGCACATCGTGCCGGCTTCGCTCACCTGGTAGTACTTCCGCGGTCGCTCTCCGCTGGTGTCCCAGGTGCTCGTGAGCAACCCCTGTTTCTCCAGCCGGCGCAGCAGCGGGTAGAGCGTATTTGCGTCAACTTCGACACCAGACCTCCCCAGCTCCTCCAGCAGCGCATATCCATACTCAGGTGATCGCAAGAGCGCCAGAGCAGCAACGACGACCGTGCCACGCCGGAGTTCTTGCAGGTGGGTCGCCACGATGGCGTCGTCGATCTCCATACTCACACTATAGTGTGTTTCACACATCATTGTCAACGCCATAGTATAGTACTGATTCGACCAGTCTCGACCGACATCCAGAGAGACTCTCTGGTCTGCTTGCGTGGCGACTGTTCAGCGTCGATATCGCTCCTGCCGGGCGTTGGTCCCAAGGATGACAAACTCATCCGGAGATCATCGTTCGTCTCGGTTTGCGCGCCTGGTACCAGGTCCGGATGGTGGTTCCTCAAGCTGCAATCGTTTCTGGTATTAGCCGCCGCTTGCCAGACGCCACCTTGAAAGCGATCTCCCCGCTGACCTCAAGACCAGGTGATGATCGGGAATTGCCCCTCGGAGGTATCAGCTCCCCGTCAGATCCTTGTCTTCCATCTCCCAGGCATGATCCATGGTGTGATAGGCGGTATGCCGGATCAGGAACGTCAACGGCCAGGTTCGCGCCGCCTTCCCCTCGGCGTGGAATATCCGGATGGCGGCAAGATAGGCATCGCGATGCGCGGCAATCTCCACCTCCGAGAAGCCAGCGTCCTCGGGAGCCCGCAGACCGAGCTTCTTTGCCCAATCGCGCTCGGCGACGATCGTATGCCGCACGATATGATCGCGATCACGTCCACCACCGCGTGGCCCCTTGCGCAACTCGGACGACACCCGCGCCCGCACGTCGTCGAAATACGACCAGCACGCCTGCACCAGCGACAGTTGCCGCTCGAGATCGTCACGCGACAGCTCCTGCCGGTCGATGTCGGAGAACGCGAACGAGATGCCCCAGAAGTCGGTGGAGCCGACGCCCGGATATCGTTCGACTACATCGAGCGACGCAACACCATCGAACTCGCCTGCCATCCCGGCACGCTCGGCCACACCCAGATAGCGTGGTACGTACTCGGACAGGCGTTCGAGCGCCCCCTCCTCCGTCTTCGCGCCGCGAGAGAGACCCGGCCAGTCCCAGGCAGTCGCCACGGCCTTCTTGCCCTTTGGACCAAGCTCAACGATCACCCGAATGCCGTGCATCATGCTTCCTCCCCGGTCAGGTCCTTGTCCTCCATTTCCCAGGCGTGATCGAGCACGTGCCATGCCGCGCGTCGGATAAAGTAGCGGGCGGGCCAGCCGTTGGGTCTGCCCGGTTCACCGTCGCGCAGCAACGGGAGAGCGGCAAATATCGCCTCGCGATGCGCCTGGACGGCTCCGGAATCGAACGAGTCGAACGGCGGCGTGCGCACACCGATCATTCGGCCATACCCACGATCCGCCTGCACGACGTGTTCGATGATCTTGTCCCGGTTGCGTCCGCCGCCCCGCGGTCCCTTCCGCAGCTCGGCGGAAACCGTCGCGGCAACAGCATCGAACACGCTCCAGGTCGCACGGAGCAACTCGACCTGACGCTCGCACTCCGCCTCCGTCATCAACTCGTGATCCGCCGCGGCAACACGATCCGGGACGCCAAAATCTGTCACACCGGAGCCTTTGAGACGCTCAATCACCTCGAAACGGTCCGGCAACTGCTCGTCGCCGGCGATCGCCGCGACCTGCCGGTATCGCTCCTCGTATTCGCTCAGGGTCCGTAGAGCGTCCGGCTCGGTCTTTCCGGATCGGCTCCAGCCGGGCCAGTCCAGCGCCGAGGCAAACACCTTCTTCCTCCCGCTCTCGATCACCACCCTGTTTCGCGCTTGCATCGCTGTCACGTCCCATCACTGCTCAACTGTTGCGTCGCGTCCAGTATGCGACACTGTCCGTACAACCTATGTCCGCATTGGATGCCATTCGGGAACAAGAAAACGAGCGGGGGAACGATCCCCCGCTCGTCTTGGCGATGCTGCACGTGGTGTGGAGGCTACTTGTCTTCGGGAACCTCTCGGAACTCGCCTTCGACGGTCGCCTCGTCGTCCGCCGTGGAGGCGCCGGCGCCGGCCGTCTCACCATCCTGCGCGAACCCATCGGCCCCCGCGGCGCCGTCCGCTCCCGCGGCCTCGTACATCGACTGGCCAACCGCGGAGAGCGCCACCATCAGCTCCTGATGACCGGTCTTGATGCGCTCGGCGTTCTCGCGGTCGTTCTCGAGCACATCCTTCATCTGCTGGATCTTGTTCTCGAGGTCGGCCTTCTTCTCGCTGTCGACCTTGTCGCCATACTCCTCAAGCGTCTTTTCCGCCTGGAAGACAAGGCTCTCCGCCTCGTTGCGCGTCTGGATCACCTCGCGCCGCAGCTTGTCCTCCTCGGCGTGCGACTCGGCCTCGTTGACCATGCGCTGCACCTCATCCTCGGAGAGACCCGACGACCCGGTGATGGTGATCTTCTGCTCCTTGCCCGTCGCCTGGTCCTTCGCGGCAACGTTGAGGATGCCGTTCGCGTCGATATCGAACGTCACCTCGATCTTCGGCATGCCTCGTGGCGCCGGCGGAATGCCATCGAGGATGAACCGGCCGAGGCTCTTGTTGTCAGCCGACATCGGGCGCTCGCCCTGGAGCACATTGATCTCCACCTGCGGCTGGTTGTCCGACGCGGTCGTGAACGTCTGGCTCTTGCGCGCCGGAATCGTCGTGTTGCGCTCGATCAGCGGCGTTGCGACACCACCGAGGGTCTCGATGGAGAGGGTCAGCGGCGTGACATCCAGCAGGAGGATGTCCTTGACGTCGCCGCCGAGCACGCCACCCTGGATCGCCGCGCCGATGGCGACAACCTCATCGGGATTGATGCCCTTGTGCGGCTCCTTGCCGAAGAAGTCCTTGACCTTGCGCTGCACCGACGGCATGCGCGTCATGCCACCGACCAGCAGCGTCTCATCGACATCGCTCCGGCTCACACCGGCGTCCTTGAGCGCCGCTTCCATCGGCGGCACCGTGCGGTCGACCAGGCCACCCACCAGCGACTCGAGCTTCGATCGGCTGAGCCCGACATTCAGGTGCTTCGGACCGCTGGCATCGGCGGTGATGAACGGCAGGTTGACATCGGTCTGCTGCGTGCTCGAGAGCTCGATCTTGGCCTTCTCGGCGGCTTCCTTCAGCCGCTGAAGAGCCATGCGGTCGCTGCGGAGGTCGATGCCCTCCTGCTTCTTGAACTCGTCGGCCAGCCAGTCGATGATCACCTGGTCGAAGTCGTCGCCACCAAGGTGCGTGTCGCCGTTGGTGGCCATCACCTGGAAGACACCTTCGGACAGGTCGAGGATCGAGATATCGTAGGTTCCGCCGCCCAGGTCGTAGACGGCGACCTTCTCGTCTTCCTTCTTGTCGAGACCGTAGGCGAGCGACGACGCGGTCGGTTCGTTGATGATGCGCAGCACTTCGAGACCGGCGATGCGGCCGGCGTCCTTGGTCGCGTCACGCTGGGCGTTGTCGAAGTACGCCGGAACGGTGATCACGGCCTTGTCGACGGTGTCGCCAAGATACGCCTCGGCGTCGGCCTTCAGCTTTTGCAGGATCATCGCGGAGAGTTCCTGCGGGCTGTACCATTTCTCGCCCATCTTCACCTGGACGTCACCGTTGTCGGCCTTCTTCAGCTGATAGGGAACCAGCTTCTGGTCCTCTTCGACCTCGTGGTCCTCGAACTTGCGTCCCATGAACCGCTTGATCGAGAAGACCGTGTTCTCTGGGTTGGTCACGGCCTGCCGGCGGGCAAAACGCCCCACCAGGCGCTCACCGCTGCTCGTCACGGCGACGACTGACGGAGTGATTCGCTCGCCTTCCGCGTTCGGAATCACAACCGGCTCGCCGCCTTCGATGGTGGCCATCACCGAGTTGGTGGTACCGAGGTCAATGCCAATGGTTCGTGCCATCGTCAGGTTACTCCTTGCAGTGTCGTGTGGTGCCGAGCGGCACCGATTCAGCATGAATGGCGCTCAAGGGTTCGGGAGTCGACTCGCGTCCGGGCGCCGGCGGCGGAGTCGCGTGCAGTCTGTCGTGTCAGTCGTCCGCCGGTGCGGGATCGCCGGTGCGCACCATGGCGGGCCGAATCAGCATCTCGCCAATGGCGTAGCCCTTTTGATACACCTCGACGACCGTGGCCCCGGTCGAGCCCGGATCTGTCGCCACCGCCTCGTGCTGCGACGGATCGAACGCCTCGCCAACCGGATCGAGGATCTTCGCATCGGCCCGTTCGAGGATGCCCCGGAACTTGGTGTCGATCATCTCCAGACCGGCCGCCCAGCCCTGGGAACGCTCGTCCTCGGGAATCAATGCCAGCGCGCGCTCGAAATCGTCGATGACCGGCAGGAATTGCGCGATGACATCCTTCCGGACCATCGGCACAAGCTGCGCGCGTTCCTGTTCAGTGCGGCGCCGGAAGTTCGCGAACTCGGCGACAGAGCGCTGGAGCTGATCGAGATAGGAATCCCGCTCGGCTTGCAGCGTTTCCAGGTCGGGCATCTCGCCCGCCATCGTGTCCACGTCCGCTTCCTCGTTTTCGTCCGGCTCCTGCTCCGCACCATCTGGTGCTTCGTCGATCACCCGCCGGTCCTGCTCGTTCTGTTGCGTCACATCGTTCTCCATTCGCCACCACGCTCACTGCTGCGAAGCGCGAGGTGGATGCGAATGCGCCATCCCGGGCCGTCCCGGATCAGGCCGAATACAAATCTTCCATCAGGTCGCTCATCAGTCGCGCCATGTACCGTACCGAAGAGATCGATCGCCAGTAGGACATGCGTGTCGGTCCCAGCACCCCCAGGATGCCGGTGACTTCGCCGTCGATCCCGTAGCTGGCCATCACCACACCGAATCGACGCAGGGCGTCGGCGGGATTCTCGTCGCCGATGAACACCTGTACGTCGTCGCCGCTGGTCAGCGCGGGCAGCACGGCGCTCAGCAACGTGCCGCCGCGAAGCAGCTCCAGCACGTATTGCGCGTCCGCCCCGGCGAACTCCGGCTCGCCAAGGATGTTCTCGATTCCGGAATGCCGAACCTGCGTCCGGTCGACGGAATCGAGACCGCGCAGCCCGGTCACGACGTGCTCGAGCACCCACGCCATCACCTCGGATGTGCCGGGAATGCGCTCGGCAATCTCATCCGAGCTCAGCCCGCGGATGCGGGGCACCAGCGTATCGGCGACGCGACTCAGCTGTACCTGATCGTGCACGGTGGGCAGGTGCAGCATCATCTGCCGCACCGCGCTCTCCTGCGTCACCAGGATCAACAGGGCCAATTGCGGCTGCAGCGAGATGAGCTCGAAATGCCGCAATCTCGCCACCACCGTGCGCGGCGCGGTGACGATCGAAACCGTCCCGGCAGTCTCGGCGAGCACCGACGCGGCAAATTCGACCCACTGGTCGAGCTGCACCTCCACCTGGCGAAACTGGTGCCGGATCATGATCTGATCCCCAGAGGGCAGCTCCGGCGACCCCATCAGGTGATGCACGAAGTAGCGATACCCGTGGTCGGTCGGCACGCGACCGCCGGAGGTATGCAGCTGCTGCACGAACCCGAGCAGCTCCAGCTCGGCCATCTCGTTTCGGATCGTCGCCGGGGACACCCCGACGTTGTAGCGCTCGGTGAGCGTCTTCGATCCGACCGGTCGACCGGACGCAACGTACTCCTGCACGATCAGCTTGAGAATGCTCTGCTGACGCGCGGTGATACGTTCGCGTGGCATGGACGTCATTTCCGCCATGTTCCGGTCTCCTGGCACTTGATTAGCACTCTCTCAACGGGAGTGCTAACTCACGAGAGGATAGCAAGTTGATGCGGTCCCTGTCAAGGTGAATTCATGACAGTTTCCGTGATTCCTGCCCGGCTCCGCGGTCCATCCCCACCCATTCCAGGGTACCCGCGAGTGCATCGTCGACAGGAGTTCTCCGCGCACGCCGGAAGGCCGGATGTGTGGTTACGCCGAACCGTCCGGTGGATGATGCCCGTTCTGGCTGTCCGGGTTCGACGGGCCACCGAACATCCGCTTCAGCAACCCCGGTTTCTTCGGCGGCTTGCTCAGCTCCTCGATGCGTTTTCGCTCGGCGTTGGGTACCCGCTGGCGGTTGCCAACGATCACCTCACCGCCAAAAACCGCTTCGCCCCCTGGCCCAACCGCGTCGATCGCCTCGAACAATCCCAGTTCCCGCTCCAGCGCGAAGTCCACAGCTTCGTTGAACAGCGACAGCGCCACGACCGGGTCGTACTCTGCCTCGCGCAACCGACGCGCCATGCGTTGCTCTCGCGTGACCAGCAGCTCCTTGACCTTCGGTATCAAATGCGCAGGGATATAGGCGCCGCCCATCAACCCGAGGTTGGTGTCGGCCCGGATCGGTATCGATCGCACGATATCCTGCCCAACGCCAAGGTCTCGAAACAGGCGAGCGGGGGGACGCAGGTACATTCCCACTCCGCGATCGACGCGAGCCTCCCACAACGTCAGACCGAATCCCGGGGCGGCGAAGGTCGGATACCGCACCCCCAGCGCGTAGGCGAGTCCGAGCGTGATCCCGGTAGAAGCGCGCTCGTCACCGGCGCGCATGCGCTCCAGCAGTACCGGTACGTCGCGCGGCCACCAAGGCCGCCACGCGGGGTCCGGCGCCTCGTCGCCGGTTACAGCGGCGACAAACCGGGCCACGACCTGTTCATCGAGCGGGTGCAGGGACATGATTTCCATCAGCGCGAATCCTGGCTAGCGGTCGCCGTGCAGTACACGTTCAGAACGACCGTATTGGTGCGGGTGGTGGCATTATACGTGGGGTTGACCGCCTGGTCGTAGCCCTTCGCCGCTGCCGGCTCATTTCCGGAGGTTTCTGATTGCCGTCATCAACTGCCCACCTCCGGCTCAGACTCGCCTTTCCGGAACCCGGTCACAGGTTGCCCGCCATCGCCATCCACGTCGACGACCGGGTGGTCGGCCGCATCCTCACCTCGGAACCCATCCCACACCTCGCCATCGAATCTGGGGCAATTGACGCCGTAGACGCCAGGGACGTACTGGAACACGTCCACGACGAACAGGCGTGGCTCGCCGAGCTGGCGCGGGTGCTGAAGCCAGGTGGCGAGCTGACGGTTCGCGTTCCCCTCGACAACCTGTTGGCGTGGGCGGACGCACTCAACATCTATCGCTACCTCGGCGACATCTTCGGTTTCTGGGGCGTTCCCGTGGAGTCACTCCCTACCGGTTGGCATCGCCGCTACGCGCCGGGTGACCTGCCGGCAATCCTGGAACTGGCGGGTTTCGACGTCATCTCGACGGCAACTCGCGGACTACCGCTGGAAGAAGCGCCACACCTCGTTGGGCTCATCGCCGGGAATCTCTCCAGGAACCCCCGCGCTACCAACCGAAGGCTGTTTCACGCCCGCCGCCACGTCCGCGACCGACCTCGCCTGCCGATGCCCACGATGCTTGCCGCAACGATCACAGTACGCGCGCGAAAGGTGACGCCTGGGTTCCGGCCTGATCCCGACCTTGACCCAGACGACCGGCCAGAGCATCAGGCAAGCGGGAGCCTTGAATAGCAGCGGCACACCGGCAATGGTGGCACTCGGTTCCGCTCACACCTGACGCACACTGACCAACCGGCGAGTGCGCGCGCAGGCGCGCGCACTCGCTTCGCATCCAATTCAGCCAGATATGCAACAATTCGACGGAACATAATCCCAGACCGTACCGGCGTCGAGATGCCTACAGGCGCGAATGTGAGGTCAAGCCAGCCAGTTTGACGGGGAAGGGGATTGGGCGTGTCGAACACCGATGTGACCGATCTGCTGCGGGACGCACGCGACGCGTTTGCCCGTCGCGACTGGCCCCATGCCCGCGAGGCATTCACGGTCGCTCACCAGCACGGGACGCTCGCCGCCGACGACATGCTGGCGTTCGGCGACTCGATCTGGTGGCTCGGCAGCTTCCGCCAGGCCGAGACTCGCTACGAAGAGGCTTACCACCTCTACCTGAAGGAAGAACGACCGCAGCAAGCCGCGATGTCGGCGATGGCGATCACTGGGTTGCTCTTCATGCGCGGTGAAGCCGCAGCCGGCTCGGGCTGGAGTAGCCGCGCCTTTCGCCTGCTCAACCAGGTTCCCGAAAGCGCGGCACATGGTTACGCACTCTTCATGGAGCTCGAGGAAACCCTTGGTTCGGGCGACTACGCCGCGACGATCGACACCGCTCTCCGCATGCAGGACTTCGGCCGCAGGTTCGACGACCCGAGTCTCACGGCGCTGGGACTCGCGGGGCAGGGGCGAGCGCTGATCAGGCAGGGTCATCCGAGCGAGGGCATTGCCCTGCTGGATGAGGCGATGCTCGCGGTTGTCGCGGATGAGCTGGACCCAGCCTGGGCGGGCAACATCTACTGCCAGATGATGCGCGTGTGCTACGAATTATCCGACCTGCAACGAGCCGGGGAATGGACACAGGCAACGGCGCGCTGGTGCGAGAGCATGCCGGCGTCGGGTCCGTTCCTGGGCGTGTGCCGCGTGCACCGAGCGCAGGTCCTTCAAACCCACGGCCACTGGGAGCAAGCCGAGCGCGAGGCGACGCGCGCCTGCGAGGATTTGGCGGGTTTCGACCTCGGCACCGTGGCCGAGGGCCACTACCAGATGGGCGAGATTCGTCGCCTGCGCGGCGATCTCGCCGGCGCGGAGCAGGCATTCCGCGAGGCCCACGGGCTTGGCCGAGACCCTCAACCCGGACTCGCGCTGCTGTGGCTCGCCCAGGGCCGCGTTGACGCCGCGCTGTCGTCCATTCGCGCCGCGCTGGCCGCTGAGAGCGGGAACCCGCTCGCCCGGGCCCGGCTGTGCGCCGCCCAGGTCGAGATCGCCCTTCAGGCAGGGGATCTGGAATCGGCCCGGTCTGCCAGCGAAGAGCTGGAAGAAACTGCACATCTCTATCGCAGCTCCGGACTCGAAGCCGCCGCCCCGCAGGCCCAGGGTGCCGTGCTGCTCGCTGATGGTCGTCCGGATGAGGCGCTTCCTGCGTTGCGGCTTGCGTGCCTGCGTTGGCAGCAACTGAACGCGCCGTACGAGGCTGCCCGGGTCCGCCTGCTCCTGGCCCAGGTCTACGATGCGCTGGACAACGAGGACGCTGCCTCGCTGGAGCTGGATGCCGCGGAAGCGGTGTTCACCAGGCTCGGCGCACTCCCGGATGACAAGCACGTCGCACGCCTCCGCAAACACCCCTCGCTCCCCAATGGCCTTACCCGACGGGAAGCCGAGGTGCTCGCGCTCGTCGCGACGGGCAAGACCAATCGGGAGATAGGTGCCGTACTGGCCATCAGCGAGAAGACCGTGGCGAGGCACCTCTCGAACGTCTTCACCAAACTCGACCTGACATCGCGAACCGCGGCAGCGGCATTCGCCTTCAAGCACGGGATCGCCTCCCGTCGTCCTGGGTAGAACCACCCACAACCTCCTCATTTCATTTGCGTCATTTGACCGATGACACCCGGGCAGGCACGAATGTACCTTGGGTGACAACGCCTGGATGGTCGGGCAGCTCATATGCCTTGAATTGGGCGACCGAATCCGAGATGCACGCAGGGTTGCGTGAAGGAGCAGACCAATGGCGACGCAGGCGATTAATGAAACACGCGCGGAAGAGTTTGCGGAACGTATGGTCGACGTGCTGAATAGCGCCGCCATCGCGCTGATGACCTCCATCGGGCATCAGGTCGGACTGTTCGACACGATGGCGAGCTTGCCTCCATCAACAAGCGAGCAGGTTGCGACGGCGGCAGCACTCCAGGAGCGATATGTACGCGAATGGCTCGGCGCCATGGTGACAGGACGGATTGTCGACTACGATCCGGCCACGAAGACCTACGCCCTGGCCGCTGAACATGCCGCCTGCCTCACCCGCTCGGCGGGCGCCGAGAATCTTGCGGCCGCGATGCAGTTCATCCCGTTGCTGGCCCAGATTGAAGAGCCAATCATAGACTGTTTCGTCAACGGCGGCGGTGTCCCCTACTCCGCCTATCCTCGATTCCAGCAACTCATGGCAGAAGACAGCGCGACCGTCCACGACGCATCGCTCATAGACACCATTCTGCCGCTGGTTCCCGGTCTGCCGCTGCGCTTGCGAAATGGAATCGAGGTGGCAGATATCGGTTGCGGCAGCGGGCACGCGATCAACCTCATGGCAGGCGAATATCCCGCTAGCCGGTTTGTTGGCTACGACTTCTCCGAAGAAGGCATCCGCGCAGCTCGCCGCGAGGCAGAGGATCAGGGCCTGGCCAATGCCCACTTCGAGGTGCGCGACGTCACCGTGCTGGACGCACCCGGCCGGTTTGACCTGATTACCGCGTTCGATGCTATCCACGACCAGGCGCATCCCGCGCAGGTACTGTCCGGTATCGCCGGTGCCCTGCGGCCGAACGGCGTGTTCCTCATGGTCGACATCCGGGCATCGAGCGAGCTGCAGGAAAACCTCGACCTGCCGATGGCGCCGTTTCTGTATACCGTTTCCACGCTGCACTGCATGACCGTCTCGCTGGCGCAAGCCGGAACCGGCCTGGGTACGGTGTGGGGTGAGCAAACGGCGCGACGCATGCTCACGGACGCCGGGTTTGCCAGCGTGGAGGTCAAGCAAATCGAAGGCGACGTCTTCAACAACTACTTCATCGCCACCAGGCAGCAACACTGACACCAGATCGGGTCGCCGAGACCACGATCTTCCCTGTGGGCGGCCACAAAGGCCGCCCTCGAGTCTTGAGATACAGCGAGAAGCGCAATGCTCTAGCAGGCGGGACGGTCGATGGCTTACCGAACCGACGCTGGCGCCTCCACCGGTACATCGACTCGGGTTACATGGCGGTCGACCAGGCCGGCATTTCCCGCCACATTCAATGTATTCATGATCAGGGCGAACCGCTCCCGCAGGTCCTCGCCGATCGCGTCCTTCGATTCCTGTGGCAGCTCCCAGAACTCGCGCTTGAACGGCCCAAAGCCCCGCTTTCTCGTGGTGTATTCGAACTGCGCGTCGGTCATGCCCGGCTTGCGCTCACTGGCGCGGTGCTCGGCCAGCCAGGCGTGGATGCGATGGCGAAGCTCGTCAGGGAACGCCGCATGGTCGTAGATGATGTTCTGGAATCCCGTCGCCAGATGCACCTCGACCGCGTCCGCGTCGGCAAAGCGGCCGAATGCGGCTTCCGGCAAGGTCGACGCGCCGTGCTGCACCGCTCCACCCATGCCATAGCGATCCTTCGAAACCTTCGACAGCTCTCCGAGCGTCTCGAAATCGACACTGACGTCAGCGATCGACCCGTCCGGCAGCACCACGCCGCCGTGACTGGTGCCGGTCTGGACGCTGATCTTGCTGATGCCGGCCAGCTCGCGCCCGGCATCCTCGCTGTGCCGCCGCAGCTCGTCAAGGTAGCCGGCCATGAATGCGTCGAGCTCTTCGACGGTGCTGTTGGTCTTGCCGACCTCGCCAATCTCCCCGCCGACGGAGATGGTGATGCCTTCCGGCTCGACCTCGCGAATCGCGCGAGTCAACGCCGCCGTCCGCTCGTAGTTGTCTCGCTGTTGCTCGCGAAGGCTGCCGCGGTCCAGATTGACCAATGTCGACGCATCGACATCGATGTTTCCATAGCCCGCCCGGATCGCCTCGATGGCAAGGTCACGCACCGCGGCGATTTCCGATTCCGGGTCCGCGGCATACGCCATGGCGTTCGCCTGGTAGTGGTCGCCCTGGATGAACACTGGCCCCTGGTATCCCTCCCGGATCGCCGCGGCCAGTACCACGCTGGCGTATTCGGCCGGTCGCTGGTCGGTGTATCCCATCTCCGAGCGCGCCAGCTCAAAGATCACCTGCTTCGCACCGGTCGCGGCCATTGCCTGGAACACGTTGCGCGACATGTCGTATGACATGCCACGCACGTTGATCGCCGGCGTCGTGACATTCGCATAGTCGCGACGACCTGCCGCCATGTAGAGGTCGTGGATCGACGCCGGGAATGCCCCAACCGCAGGCGCGATCGTCCGGATCAACCAGCGACTCGCCTCGCGAGTCTCGCCGTCGCCGAACACCGCCGTCCAGGCCAACCTGTCGATCAACCCGTCGCGCAGACCGCCAGGATCGTCGACCGCAACGCCGTCACCCTCGAGCCGAACGACACCGCCGAGGTCTCCACGAATCGCCGCTACGTCCACATATTCCTGGATTGCCACCGCACGCTCCTCTGCATCGATGTGGCCGGACGACCCGGCACCGCTGCCGGACCGATGCGACCAACGCCCGTGCGCCAGCACGCACGAGTCACGCCACCGTCGTGGCGGTCGTCCGCTTCATACCACAAGGGCGCGCCGGGGAAAACACCCGGCGCGCCCTTCTCGACATCTACAAGGTAGCGAGACTACTCGACGGTGAGGGTGCCTTCCATGCCGGCGTCGCGGTGTCCCGGCACCGAGCAGAAGTAGGTGTACTCGCCCGCCGGCAGGTTGACCACGATCTCGGTGCTGTCGCCGCCGTTGAGCAGGTCGGTCGCGACATCGGTGTCCTCAACCACGAAGTCGTGCTGCAGCACACCTGCGTTGGTCACGGTGATCGTGACATCGGTGTCCGCCGCGATCGCGAGCTCGGTCGGCTCGAAGGCGATGTCGACCGTCGTCACCTCCACAGCAGAGGCGTCGGAAGCGGCCTCGTCGGCACCCGCATCGTCAGCAGGGCTTGCGACAGCTTCGGCATCAGTCGGCGTCGCGGCTGCTGCCGCCGCGGCCACGTCCGCCTCCACGATAGTGATCGTGCCGACCATGCCGCTCTCGCGGTGACCGGGCACCGAGCAGTAGAACTCGACCTCTGCACCCACCTCGACCGACTCGGGAATGTTGAACACGGCCTCCTCACCGCTGCCGATGGCGCCGCTGTCCAGCTCCCATTCGTCCACAACGATGTCGTGGACGAGCACGCCGGGGTTGACGAGGTGAATCTGCTGACCCGGCGCGGCGGAAAACTGGCTCGGCGCAAATCGCATGGTGTCGAGCGCCGCGACACGAATCGCGTTCTGGTCCAGTTCGAGCCCGCTCTCGGATGTGTCCGCCGCCGGGGCTTCCTCAGGCGTGGACTCTTCGGAGGCGGCGGCGTCCTCCGCGGCACCGGCCTCGGCGATGGTCAGGGTGCCCTGCATTCCTGCCGCCTGATGACCCGGCACCGAGCAGTAGAACGTCACCGACGCCCCCGGCTTGACGTTCGACGGGATGAGTAGATCCTCCTCCTCGTCGCGGTTCAGCAGCCGGGTCGCCAGTCCCCAGTCATCAATCACGAAGTCGTGCTGCAGCGCACCGACATTGATCACCTTGATCGTCTGTCCCGGCGCCGCGGTGAACTCGCTCGGCTCGAACATCAACGCGTCCGTCGCCTCCACCGTGATCACCTCGCTGGCGTCCACCGCCCCCGAAGCCGCGGCGGCGTCGGATTCCTCCTCGGCCGGCGCCTCTTCCTCCTCCGGCGCGGCGGCACCCGCCTCGACGATGGTGACTGTGCCTTCCATCCCGCCTTCGCGGTGACCCGGGACCGTGCACCAGAACTCATACTCGCCGGGCGCGGCGTCGTCCGGCACCGTGATCGTCTGTTCGTCGCCACCGTTGAGCATGTCGGTGGCGATACCCAGGTCCTCGCAGTGGAAGTCGTGCTGCAGCGCGCCTGCGTTCACGACGTGGATGTCCTGGCCTGGTGTCGCCTCGAACGCACTCGGGTCGAATGCCAGGGAATCGAGCGCGTTGACGGTGATCGCCTCGACCGGACCGGCCGCGGCTTCCTCCTCGGCCGGCGCCTCTTCCTCCTCCGGCGCGGCGGCACCCGCCTCGCCGATG
>JAUIGA010000034.1 GCA_030430125.1 Chloroflexia bacterium
TTCCAGTGCCCGGGGTTGCTGCAGGTCGATCCGCGGCAGGTTGATCAGCACCGCGTGCTTGCCGGCTCGTGCCAGGAAGACATAGGCTCCTCCGACAGACGAGGACACGCGCCGCCCCAGCCAGCGCTCGAATTCCCGGCGCTCAACGGTGACCATCAGGACATCGGCAGGCAGACGCAGACGTTCGACATACCGCTCTACCAGGCGGCGAACGTCAACCGGCAGGTTCCCGACGGTGCCTTTTACCACGCGTTCATCCGATTCCATGCACAATAGCTCCCAGCGTCGACGAATACGGCCGAAGGGCGCGACACCGAATGATCGAACTCGACCCAATCAAGTGGTTCTCAAACACCCCAGGCAACGAGGGCGTGCTCATTTCCCGAGAGGATATTCGCACCTGGCTGCGGCGGCTGGCAGGACCTACCGATCGGATGCGGGTCGAGACCCTGGGACGATCGACCGAGGGCTCTCCGATCGACGCCGTGTTTATCCACTACGATCTCGCCGGCAACCGGCTTGACGAGCTGCGAACACAGCGAAAAAGCGTGGTCGATGCCCTGCACACAGGCCTCAATCCTCCACGCTGGTCGCTGCCAGTCGTCCTCATCACCAGCGGCATCCACGCGACCGAGGTTGGCGGTCCCCAGAGCATTCCCGAACTTGTGTATTGGCTCGTGACCAGCGACGAACCAGTCGCCAGGGCGGCTCGCGAGCAAGTGCTGGTCATCGTGGTCCCCACCCTCAACCCGGACGGCATGGATCTCGTCGGCCGCTGGAACGACATCACTCGGGGAACCGAACGCACTGGAACGCCTCCCCCGCTTCTCTACCATCGATTTGCCGGGCATGACAACAACCGGGACTGGCTCCACCGCAACCTCGTCGAAACCCGCGTTGTGCTCGATGGTATCCACGCGGCCTGGATGCCGCATGTCACCCTGGACCAACACCAGATGAACGCCTTTGGCCCGCGATTCGTGTTGCCTCCCTACATCGATCCCTGGGAACCGCACATCCATCCATCCATCGTGGCGGCTACTTCAGCACTGGGGCAGGCGATCGCCACCGATCTCACCCTGGCCGGACGCGAGGGCGTTGCAACGGGTCGCTACTTTGATGCGTGGGAGCCGTCTCGCGCCATCCAGCATTACCGCGGCGGTGTGCGCATCCTTGCCGAAGCAGCGAGCGCCAACCTGGCGAACACCATCGATATTGCAACCGATCTGCTGCTCAAGCCACCACTGCCGATGCAGCTCATGCCTGAGACCACCTGTCCTCGCCCGTGGCGCGGCGGCGCCTGGACCTTGCGCAACATCGTCGAGTATCACCGCGACGCGGCAACATCCCTGTTGCGCCACGTGAGCACCGATCCAGATCGATGGCCAGCCCTCCAACGCGAGGCATTGAGCATCACAGGCGAGCGGCACGTCGTGTTCGACATTCCGCCGTGTCGGCCGGCCATCGACCTCGCAGCGAATCAGCGCCTCTGTGAAATCCTCGATGGTGCGGGTGTTGCTCGACGTGCTGATGGCGATGGTGATGGCGTCGCGACGTGGTCCAGCCATCAGCCGCTCGGACCGCTGCTCGATGCGCTGTTGCTGCCAAAGCCGTACCCGCCGCAATCCGGATCGTCGGCCTACGATGTGACGACCCACTTTTTGCCGATGCTGCTTGGCGCCACCGTACATGCCCGTTCCGAGACAGCTACCGTACTGCCAACATCGCAAACGAACGCGACAGGCGAGTTCATCCTGATCGACGCGCGCTGCCACCGCGCACCGGACGTGGTCGAACACCTACTACGTCACGGAGACACGTGTGCCCACCGGGCGACGCACAGGACAATGATGGGCCACGTGCTGGTAGAGCCTGGTACCTGGATTGTCCCTCGCGTCCATCTCCCGGATCATCTCCGCGCACTTGCCACCGGATCGATCGACACGGTACCTCCCGACGCAGTCTCGGTGTCCCGTCGCGATATCGTGGTGCTCGACAGCGGGGAACAGTCATCCGCGGATTTCGGCTGGACTCGCTGGTGGCTGCACGAGCGGTCCATTCCGTTCCTTGAGGTCAACGCGACCTGCTCGCCCGATCTCGCAACCATGGCGGAGTCGCTGACCGTGATCGTCCCTGACAGCGGACATGATGAAGCTGGAAGGGACCTGTCTTCCTCTATCCTGGATTTGATCAGTGCCGGGGCACACGTGATTGCCTTCGGAGCGGCTGGTCGAAGGCTGGCGACTGCAGCTTCCTCGTCTGTCAGCCTGGCAGACGTCGGGGTGAGCAACGGCTGGCATGCACCGGGTGCACTCCTGCGAACGCGCATGATACCCGGACACCCGGTAGCCCTCGGTCTCGATCGGGTGGTACCGGTGATGTTTCAGCGAGACGGCGCGTTCGAGGTGGTATCGGGCGCAACGGATGCCCGGGTGCTCGCCCGGTTCGCCAGCGGTGACCTGGTCGCCAGCGGATGGATGTCTCACCCGGATCGGCTCAGCGGCAAACCAGCGATCGTCGAGGTCCGGCTCGGACGTGGCACGCTGACGGCGTTCGCCTTCAGGCCGCTCTTCCGCGGCCAAACCATCGTCTCCTCGCCGCTCGTGCACAACCTGATCTACGCAACAGGAGAACCCGATACATGTCTACCCTGAGACCGCGCGAGGATGCCCGCCGCCGGCAGGAACGCCCGCACGTCCTCATCGTCACCGACGATCAGGCCCTCGCCGACTTCCTCGGCGAGGGCCTGATGATGGGCGGTTTCTGGACCTCCGTGATCAGTCACGGACTCCAGGTGCTCGAAGTGTTCCGCCTTCGCCAGTTCGATCTGGTTGTGATCGACCGCGACCTGGGCACGTTCGATGCGATGGAGCTCATCCGCCGCCTGCGCGGCCTGTCCGGCCTATCATCCGGGGACCAGCGCACCTCAGCGCCTATCGTCGTCATGGCCAGCGGAAATCCGAACATCGAGGAATCGGAGCGGGGTACGCTGGGTATCGAAGCGATCCTTCAGGCGCCAGTGGAGCTCGAAGATGTGGTGCAATCGCTCCACAGGGTGTTCGGAGAGTGGCGAACCGCCAACCCGGACACACCTCTTGCTGACGATACGGCGTTGCGCTAACGCGCTGGCAGCCCGTCCATCTCTTCGAACTTCCCGGTGACGGTGAACACCGTGCGCTCGCAGATGTTAGTGACACGATCACCAAGCCGCTCGACATTGTGCGCGGCCCACAGGAGGTGCGTGGCGCGATTGATGGTCGACGGATCAGCCATCATGTAGGTCAGCAGCTCGCGGTAAATCTGCTCATAGAGCGAGTCGATCTCGTCGTCACGCGAGGCAACGCGCCAGGCGGCGTCCTCGTTGCCATCGATGAAGGCCGTGATCGCATCGGAAAGCATTTCGCGAGAGATTTGCGCCATGCGCGGAATGTCGACGAGCGGCTTGAGCAGCTCTTCGTCGGCGGTCTGCATCACGATCTTCGCGATCCCGGAGGCGTGGTCGCCCATGCGCTCCAGCTCGGTCAGGATCATCATCGACGCGGTGATCATGCGCAGGTCGCCCGCCATGGGACCCTGCGTCGCCATGATCGTGATGGCCTGCTCCTCACCCGCCCAGCGGCGCTCGTTGATCTCGTGGTCCGACTCGCGCACCTGACGGGCAAGCTGCACGTTCTGGGTCTTGAGGGCATCGATGCTACGAGCGATTGCCTTGTCCACCATGCTCGCCATCGAGACGACGACGTCCTTGAGCTCCTGGATCTGGTAGGTGTACGCCGCGCGGGTGGTCATGCACTCATTCTCCAAACTGCATGCTGCGTCTCACGATGTTCCTGCCCGAACCATTCTCTCGCGGCAGGTCTTCGTGCATCGTTCGGCGGATACGATCAACCGAATCGTCCCGTGATGTAATCTTCGGTCCTTTGGTCGTCAGGATTGGTAAAGATCTTTGCAGTTGTCCCACTCTCCACCAGTACGCCCTGTCGCCGCTCGTTCAGCGAATAGAACACGGTCTGGTCGGAGACGCGGGCCGCCTGCTGCATGTTGTGGGTCACGATCACGATCGTGTAGTTCGCTTCCAGCTCGCGAAGCAGCTCCTCGATCTTGAGCGTGGAAATCGGATCGAGCGCCGATGCCGGCTCGTCAAGAAGAATGACATCCGGCTCGGTCGCCAGTGCCCGCGCGATACAGAGGCGCTGTTGCTGGCCACCCGAGAGCGCCATGCCGCTTTCCTTCAGCTTGTCCTTGACCTCGTCCCACAGAGCCGCCTGCCGCAGGCAACGCTCAACATGCTCGTCCATATCGCCGCGATAGCCGTTGATCTTCGCGCCCCAGGCCACGTTCTCGTAGATGCTCTTCGGGAACGGGTTCGGCTTCTGGAACACCATCCCGATCCGACGACGCACCTCCACCGGGTCGACCTTTGGTGTATTGATCTCAACCCCGGAATACACGATGCTGCCGTCCACGCGAGCGGACGGAACGAGATCGTTCATGCGGTTGATGCAGCGCAGCACGGTACTCTTGCCGCACCCCGACGGCCCGATGAACGCCGTGATCCGATTTCGCGGCACATCCAGGCTGACATCGGCCACGGCGTGGAATGAGCCGTAGTGGATGTTCAGGTCTCGTAACTGGATGATGGTATCGCTGGTATCGAACTCCCCTCCATCCTTGATGACCGAATTCGAACGCCCAGGTGATGTACGTTCCTGCGTATCTGTCGACATGATGCTTACCACCGATCCTTTCCGAGACGCTGTCGCAGGTATATCGCAATGCCGTTCATCGACAGCAGGACGATCATGAGTACGATGATTGCGGCCGCGGCGAGATCCTTGAATTCCTCCTGCGGGCGGGCCGTCCATTGGTAGATCTGCACCGGCATCGCGGTGTAGTCACTGAAGAATCCGCTTGGGTTTCGGAAGATGATGGCAGACGCACCCACGACGATGAGCGGCGCCGTCTCGCCTATGGCTCGCGATACGGCGAGAATCGTGCCGGTGAGAATGCCAGGCATCGCGGCTGGGAGCACGTGGTGTCGCACGACCTGCCAGCGGGTAGCGCCAACCCCGTAGGCCGCCTGCCGCAATCCGAGCGGGACGTTCCGAATCGCCTCCTGCGAGGCAATGATCACGATCGGCAGGATCAGCAGCCCCATGGTCAACGCTCCTGCCAGCAGGACACGACCGATGTTCATGAACTCCACGAACAGCGCCAGGCCGAGCAGGCCGTACACGACCGACGGCACGCCCGAGAGATTGGAGATGTTCGTCTGCAGGAAGTTCGTCAGCGGGCCGCGCGGAGCATACTCTTCAAGAAAGATCGCCGTGCCAACGCCGATCACGAACGACAGGATCCCTGCACCCGCGACCAGCCAGATCGAGCCGAGGATTGCCGCCTGAAATCCTGAGCCCTCGGCGTTGCGCGAGTACTGCTGCGTCAGGAGATCGAGCGAGAGCCAGTCCCAACCGCGATAGAACAATACCCCCAGCAGCAGGACCAGTAGGGCGACGGCGGAAACCGTCGCGAGAAAGAAGACCCTTGAAAGCCAATTCGAGGTCCGCTTCCGCCCATCGATCCGGGGACGCCATCTCCGCCGAACCGCGGCCGGCTCCAGGGACTGGGCATCAGTCGTCGCGCTCATTGGTAGTCCTTTCGGAATCGGCGGGCCACCCACTGACTGAGGATGTTCATGGCCAGGGTCATCAGGAACAGCAGCAGGCCGACCGCATAGAGCGAGCGGAACTGCACGCTTCCGTACACGACGTCACCAGTGAAGACCTGCATGATGTACCCGGTCATTGTCTGCATACCTTCGACCGGAGACCAGCCGTTCGCCGGCCGCGCGCCAGATGCCAGGGCCACAATCATCGTCTCGCCCACCGCTCGGGACATTGAGAGGATGAACGCCGCGATGATGCCGGACACCGCCGCCGGAAGCACAACGCGCACGGATGTCTCGAGCTTCGTCGCGCCGAGTCCGTATGCGGCCTCACGCAGCGAGTTCGGCACCCCGCGCAATGCATCCTCTGACAGCGACGCCATCATTGGCAGGATCATGATCCCCATCGCGATACCGGCAGACGCCGCGTTCAATGGCTGGAATACACCAGGGAACAGCGGCTGCAGCAGCTGGGGCGTGATGAATGTCAGGGCAAAATATCCGTAAACGATCGTCGGCACACCCGCGAGCAATTCCAGCGAGGGCTTGAGATACGACCGCATCCGCGGACTTGCGTACTCACTGAGGTAGATGGCGCTCATCAGTCCGAGCGGCACCGCGACGAACAGCGCAATCAGCGTGGTCATCAACGTACCGCGCACAAGCGGCAACACGCCGAACTCGGGATCCTGGAACAGCGCTGTCCAGGTGTTGCCGAAGAGGAACTTCGGCAACGCGATGTCCTGGAAGAACAACGCAGCCTCGTACAGAAGAATGACGACAATGCCAATCGTCGTCACCACAGAGAACGCGGCGAACAGAAACAGGATGACGCCGATCGCCGTTTCGGACACGCTTCGATTGCGCGATCCGGAAAGATCGAGCGGAGGTCGACCGCCAGATTCCGATGCAGGTATGTCGCGAACTGTCACCGCGCCTCCTCCGAGCGGGTCGAGACGTCAATCAGCTGCCCGATTATCGGGCCTGGTATGAACTGCAGCTCCGACAGCTGCCGGTTGCCGCTGAATAGGCCGGTACGCGCGCCAGAACCGGCGTCGCATTGCTGCGACCCCGGTCCTGATACCCCTGGGGGTGCCTCGGTCAGGCCTCCGGGGTCGCCGCCGACTGGCTGTCGGGCGCGATCGAGCCGTCGATGTTGCCTTCCAGCTTCTCCTGCTGACCGGCGGTGAGCTCGTCGCTCATCGCCACGTAGCCAACGTCGCCGGCAAGCGACTGAGCGTTCGCCAGGTAGAAGCGCAGGAACTCCTGGACTTCCGGCCGTTCGAGCGAATCGGCGCGAACGTAGATGAACAGCGGACGGGCAAGCGGAGCGTACTCGCCGGCAGACGCCGTCTCGGCGCCTGGGGCAACACAACCGTTGCCGCCGTCGATCTCGACCGCCTTCAGCGCACCTTCGTTTTCCAGGTAATACGCCAGGCCGAAGTACCCCAGCGCGAACTGGTCGTTCGCCACACCCTGGACGATGACGTTGTCGTCCTCGCTCGGCTGGTAGTCGGTGCGGCTCGCGCCGCCCTCGCCATTGATGACTTCGGTGAAGTAGTCGAACGTGCCGGAGTCAGCGCCCGGGCCGTAGAGGTTGATCGTCTCCTCCGGCCACTCGGGGTTAAGCTGGTTCCAGGTCGTGACATCGGAATCCGGCGCCCAGAGCTGGTTGAGCTGCTCGACCGTGAGGCAGGTGACGAAGTCGTTCTCGCTCGACACGACAACCGTCAGCGCATCGATCGCCATCTGGTACTCGTAGAAGTCCACACCGTTCTCGGCGCAGACGGCGGCTTCCTCATCCTTGATCGGCCGAGACGCGTTGGAGATGTCAGTCTCCCCCTCGCAGAAACGCTTGAAGCCACCGCCGGTGCCCGAGATGTCAACGGTCACATCGACGTTTCCCGAAACCCCCAGGAACTCCTCGGCGACCGCCGCCGTCATGGGGCCCACGGTCGACGAACCGTCGGTCGAGATCGAGCCGCTGATGTCGTCGATGTTCTCAGGCGCTTCGTACGGGGCCACGTCCTGGGCACCCGCCACCTGCGTCAGCGCGAACACCCCCAACAGGGCGGCCGTGCCAGCGCGCTTGAACATCCTGTGTCCGAATCCCATTCCTGATCTCCTTCACACTCGCGCAGATGATGGTCGAGGAGCGACCTTCGATCCCCGATGTGTCTCTGGCAGGCTCCGACGCCTTCGCCGAGGACGTTCCGTTGCGACCTCCCAACAGGTGTCTCAGGGCACCTGCGGTGACGGGATGTCGCCACCAGTCTCAAAGCAATACCCGGCTCCATAGACGGTCCGAATGCATGTTTCCTGCATCCCTGCGTCCTGCAGTTTTCCGCGAAGCCAGGATATGTGGACATCCACCGTACGTTCGTCGACGATCACATCGGTACCCCAGATCGCATCGAGGAGCTCCTGGCGGCCAAAAACTCGACCGGGCTCCAACGCCAACGCCGCGAGCAAGCCAAACTCCTTCGGTCGCAACTGAAGCTCGTTCTCGCCTACGACCGCTCGACGGCGATCCGGCTCGATACGCAACTTGCCTCTGGTCAGCACACCTGGTGGCCGAGCCGCCGGCACGGCGCGACGGCGGAGGGCCGCACGCACCCGCGCCAGGAGCTCCCTCAAGGCGAAAGGCTTCACCACATAGTCGTCGGCGCCGAGCTCCAGACCGTCGATGCGGTCCTGCTCCTCGCCGCGAGCCGAGAGCATGAGCACCGGCACCTGCAGGCCACGTCGTCGCACCTGCTGCAGTACCTGGAAGCCGTTGATGCCCGGGAGCATCACATCCAGGACCAACAGGTCGAGATCGCCGCCATCGGTCCCGATCAGCTCCATCGCGCGCTCGCCGTCATCGGCCGTACGCACGTCGTACCCCTCGCGTCGCAGGTTGAACGCCAGCGTGCTGCGCAGCGTTGGATCGTCCTCCACCAGCAACACTGTGGGCTGCTCTGCTCGCTCCACCGGACGCGGTACCTCCCGAAGCATGTCGGCGTATCGTTCCGGACCGCCGCGATCCGGCTGTCCATGAACGATGCTACCCACCGTCGGTAAAGGTCACGTAAGCCGTCTGTAAAATTCTTGCAAAAGAGTCGTGGCACCACATCCAGCCGACGCCATGGGCCTTCCCGTGGGGTTGTGGCCGCGCCAAACTCCGCCACGTGCGGCAACAGCTACCCTGCAGTTGGGTCCGTCCAGTCCCCGGCAAACACCGCCGCCAGATCGGGTATCAACTCGCTAATCTCCGTGTCCACATTCAGAAGGACATCGGGATCGACCCCAACGCCCTGCAGCCGCTGCCCCCCCGGGGCGAACCATTCCGCGATCGTCAACCGAAGGGATTCTCCGGACTCGAACTCGTAGACCCGCTGCACTGACCCCTTGCCGAACGTCGGCTGCCCCACAACCGTGGCGCGATCGTAGTGCTGCAGGGCGCTGGCGACGATCTCGGCGGCGCTCGCGGTGCCGCTGTCAACCAGAACAATCAGGTCTCCGGTAAACTGCGGGGCGCCGTCTCCATCGATGTCCAGCTCGACCATCTGCTCATCGGCGGGCCAGGTGTCTTCGAGCAACGCCGGTCCGGCGTCATCCGGAACGAACCGGCCAACCACCTTCTGCGCTTCCGACACCCATCCGCCCGGATTCCCACGCAGATCCAGCACGAGACGCTCCGCCCCATCCTTGTTCACCTGGTCCAATGCGGCGTCGAGCTCGTCAGTCGTCGTCAGTGCGAACAACGAGACCTGGACGATGGCAAGGCTTTCTTCGGGTAGGTACAGATAGGCCACCGTCTTTTCGCCGGTCGAGATCGTGGCGCGCGTGAGGGTAACGTGATATGCGGGAGCGTTCGGCCGCAGGAAGTCGATGGATACGTCGGAACCGGCTTCTCCCTTGAGCAACGTCGAGGCCAGCTCGGTGTCTCCCTCAGGGATCGGCGTCCCTTCGACAGCGCCGACCACATCGCCGACACGCACATCCGCCTCCTCCGCCGGCGAATCCAGCATCACGCTCTGTACCTCGACATCACCATTGTGGTTCTCGCCGATCGTTACGCCGATTCCTTCATACTCGCCGGTCAGCCGGGCAGACGCCGCGGCGGCCTCCCGCGGGGGCATGAATGCGGCGTACTCGTCGCCCGACGCTTCCAGCAATGCCTCGATGGCTTGCTGCTCGAGCCCATCCCGCCAGACCGCCGCATCCTCGGCATCATCCGGGCGATAGTACGAATCACGTTCGAGGAAATGGATCACATCGGCCAATTCTCGCCACGAACCATCGAGGCGCACGGACTCGTCGTGACTGGACCGCTCAAGCAACATTCCCGACGACAGTCCGGCCAGGAAGATCACCACTGCCAACCCGGTTCCCCACAGGATCATCATCCATCGTGGTGACGCGAGCCGCGCGGGTGGCGCGTCGTATGATTCGTCCATTGAAGGTGGTGGGACCATTCGCTGTCTCCCGCTCCTCGCGAACCCGGGGAGTCTGGTGACGGCGCGAGGAGTGTCGTTGCATGCTCTTGACCGTCGATGTCGGGAACACGAATACGCTGTTCGGCCTGTTCGATGAAGGCGACACGCCGGTGGTTGCCGTGCGGGCATCGTCCCGACGGGACCGGATGCCCGATGAATGGTACGCCATCCTCGAGCCGGGCCTTCGTCGACACGACATTGCGCCTTCGCGTATCACGGGCATCGTCATTTCCAGCGTTGTACCGGGCGTCACTCAGTGGGTGCGCGCGATGGGCACGACCATTCTGGAGGCCGAGACGATCGTGGTGGGATCGACGCTCGATCTCGGGATTCCGATCGTGATGGACTCCCCGGCGGAGGTCGGCACCGATCGCATCGTGAACTCCGTCGCCGCCCGGGCACGATACGGCGCTCCGGCGATCGTTATCGATTTCGGGACCGCGACGAATTTCGATGTTGTCGACCGCGAAGGCCGATACGTCGGCGGCGCGCTCGCTCCAGGCCTCATCGTTGCGCTCGAAGCGATGGCGAGCCGCGCCGCGCGCCTCTTCTCGGTCGAGCTGGCATTCCCGGACAACGCCCTCGCGAAGAACACGGTGCACGCAATGCAATCCGGGCTGATGTTCGGCTATTTGTCTCTCGTCGAAGGCATGATCGATCGGTTGCGTGCCGAGGTCGGCGGCGACCCGGCAGTCATCTCCACCGGCGGGATCGGCGAACAGTTCGCCGCGCATTCAACGATGATCGACCATCACGACGAGGACCTCACCCTCTACGGGCTCAAGCTCGCGTGGGATCACCTCCACACGCAGCCACCTTCGTGACGCCAGTTTCCACCGTCCAGCTCGACATCTGCCTAGTGGCGGACACCGGTGCCTACAGTGTCCATGCGGGACCACGAACGGCTCAACCTACGCCTGGTCAGCACCGAGGAATGAAAGGTCCGTATCCCGTGTGAAGGTGAGCGCGGCGGCGATCAACATGGCGAACGCACCGATGGCGTCATTCAGATCCAGCATTTCCGCCGGCGAGTGCGAGTACCGCCGTGCGATATTGAGGATGCCGACCGGCAGACCCGCTCCAACCAGGTGCATCGCCGCCGCGTCAGAGTTCCCCCCGTAGAAGAGCCCACGCTGGGTCGCAACACCGGCGAGGTCCGCGCAGTGGTCGAGGAATCGCACCATGCCCGGTTGCGCCAACGCCCCACCGCCGCCGCTCTGGCTGGCCAGCGTGATGACCGGGCCGTGACCAATCCGCATGGTCAGGTCCTGCGTGTCCGATACATCGGGGGTACCACCGGCGGGCATGGTATCGACCGCGATAGCCGCGCTCGGCTGCAGGCGATGCGTGATCATGCGCGCGCCGCGCAGCCCAACCTCCTCCTGCACCGTGACCACGAAATGCACGGTTGCCGGTAGCGAGTGTCCCGCCAGCGCTCGAGCGAGCAATACGATCATGGCGCACGCGATTCGATTGTCGACCGCCTTTCCGGCGATTCGATTCGCGTTGGCTAGTCGGACCACGGGTTGATCGTATGTCACCGAGTCACCGACGCTGATACCGGCCTCGTGAACCTCGGCGGCATTGTCAAAACCGAGATCGACGTACAGGTCGCGGATGCGCGGCGCCGTCCGCCGTTCCTCGGGGGACGAAATATGGCCCGCCTTGTTGCCGATCACACCGCGTCGCCCGCCAACTCGCACATGCCGGCCCACGAGCAGCAGCTCGCTTACCCCACCCACCGGCGCGATGCGCAGCATGCCGTTGGCTTCTATCGACTTCACGAGACATCCGATCTCGTCGGAATGTGCCGCGATCATCAGCGAAGTATCTCGATCGACCCCGTAGCAGGTCGCGGCGATGTTGCCGAACTGGTCAACAAACACGTCGTCCACCATTGGGGCCAGGTCGTCTCGCAACCGACGCACCAGCTCCTGCTCGTGACCGGAAACCGCATCAATCGCCGCGTATGCGGTTGTCAGCTCGTACAGCTCGTCCATCGAAACGTTGCCGGACAGCGCCGCAATCTCATTCACCATGACCGAACATCCCTCGCGCATCTCGCCGTCGCCGCCTATACTGTCCGCAAATCCAAAACCTAGCGTTGGGCCGACAGCATGCGACATCGGCCACCCAGCCGGTGCCGCCCTGACAGGGAGACGGCAGATGCGCATATACTCCGCGGATCGTATCCACAATGTTGGACTCTTTTCCCATGCCGGCGCGGGAAAGACAACCCTCGCCGAGGCGATGCTGTACGAAACCGGCGTCATCAATCGCATGGGACGCGTTGATGATGGAACCACGGTCAGCGACCACGAGCAGGACGAAATCGACCATCACGTCTCCATCCACATGAGCCTGATCCCCATCGAGTGGAACGACACCAAGATCAATATCATCGACGCTCCGGGGTATTCCGAGTTCCAGGCGGAAGCCTTTGCAGCGATGCGGGCGGTCGATGCCGCCCTGATCGTTGTGGACGCGGCCTCCGGTGTCGAGGTCGGCACCACCCAGGTCTGGGAAATGGCCGATCAGCACAACCTCGCGCGGATGATCTTCGTCAACCGCATGAACCGCGAGCACGCCGACTTCCACGGCACCCTCACCGCCCTTCGCGGCGCCTTCGGCAAGCAGATCGCGCCGATCCAGTTCCCCATCGGGTCGGCCGAGACCTTTCGTGGCATCGTCGACCTGCTGACCGACGAGGCGTTGATGGAGCATGAAAACGGCGATGGCGGCTACGATCGCGGACCAGTTCCGGAGGAGCTCGCCGACGAAGTAGAGACGTACCGCAGAGCGCTGATCGAATCGATCGCGGAGCACAACGAAGAACTGTTGATGCGGTACCTTGACGAAGAGCCAATCAGCAATGAGGAGATCATCGAAGAGCTGCACGCCTGTGTTGACGACGGCACGGTCGTGCCGCTGCTTTGTGGCTCCGCCGATGGCAACCATGGTGTATCTCCGCTGCTGGATGCCGTCGTTCGGCATCTCCCCAGCGCCGCGGAGCGGGTCGAGCCAGCGACGCAAGACGAAACGGAGACAACGCTCGACGTGTCCCTCGAAGCGCCTTCAACCGCGCTGGTATTCAAGTCAATCAGCGATCCCCACGTTGGCCGGATCTCATTGCTTCGCGTTTTTTCTGGTGCCGTCAATCCACACGACACGCTCTTCAACACGCGCACCGGCAACAAGGAACGCATCGGCAAGCCGTTCACGCTTCGAGGCAAGAGCCAGATCGAGATGGAGTTCATCAGCGCGGGCGATATCGGCGCGCTCACCAAACTCGCCGACGTGCAGACCGGCGACTGCCTCGTGGCCAACGAATCAGGCTCCAGGCTTCGTCCAATGGAGTCCATGGAGCCGACGATCGCCCTGGCAGTGCATCCGGAATCCAAGGCCGATGTCGACAAGCTTGCCGTCGCGCTGGAGCGCATGGTCGCCGAAGACGCCGGTATCCGCGTGCGCCGCGACGAGAGTACCGGTGAGACACTGATCCTCGGCCAGGGCGAGCAGCATATCAATCTCGCCGCTGAACGCCTGATGCAGCGCTCCGGTGTCACCATCTCCCTCGATACACCGAAGGTCGCCTACCGCGAAACGATCACCCAACCGACCAGGGCGGAATACAAACACAAGAAGCAGACCGGCGGTGCCGGTCAGTACGGCCATGTCGTGATCGACGTGGCTCCTTCAGAGGAGGCATTCCAGTTCGACGAACACGTCGTCGGTGGCGCGGTACCGAAGGGATACTTCCCGGCGGTGGAGAAGGGCGTCCGCGATGGCCTCGAACACGGCCCGTTGGCCGGCTTTCCGGTCGTGAATGTCTCGGCCACGTTGACGGACGGAAGCTACCACTCGGTCGACTCCAACGAGATGGCGTTCCGGATCGCCGCGAAGGAGTGCATGCGAAAGGCGCTGCAGCAAGGAACGCCAGTCCTGCTCGAGCCGATACACACCCTGAACGTGACATTGCCGGACGAGTTGATGGGCGACGTGCTGGGGCACCTCAACAGCAAGCGCGGGCAGGTGCTCGGTGTCGATGCCGTGCGGGAAGGTTGGAGCCAGGTCACGGCCGAAGTGCCGCTTGCCGAGGTCCAGCGATATGCCACCGAGCTCCGCTCCATGACACAAGGCAGAGCCACCTTCACGATGGCATTCACGCGGTATCAGCAGGTACCTGAGAGCATCGCCGAGACGATCCGGCGCGAGGCCGTCGAGGCCGCCGCCGCGTAACGAGGCTGGCTCGTTCGAATGCGTGTACCATCCTTGCGGAAGACGCTTCGCTTTCGCAAGGATGGATTTGTGACCGATACCTACGACATCGTGTTTGACGGCGGATCGAAGGGGAATCCCGGTCTCGGGTACGGCAGCTACGAGATAACCCGTAGCGGCAGCGTGGTTGCGCACAACCGGCTTGAGCTCGGCGACAACGTGACCAACAACCAGGCTGAGTACGGGACTCTGGTGCACGCCCTCACCTGGCTGGCTGACCATCTTGGGGACACCGCCGG
>JAUIGA010000293.1 GCA_030430125.1 Chloroflexia bacterium
ATCGGGGCGTTGATGGATGGTGAGGAGATAACCGTCTTGTCGACAACGATCGACATCGGGAACCCGAGGTGCGTGCTGGTGTATTCGTGAAAGACCCGACCGGCGTCGTTGGTCAACTCGAAGGCGACCGCGACCTGCCCCGTCTGGGTCGTTGTCACATAGGCATTGGTGAGATCGCTGCCGCTGATAATGGTTTCGTAGACCGTATCGGAGGTTGGGGGAGGTGATTCCTCACCAGCGACCGGAGAAGCCGACGGCGTGGCCTGGGCATCGGACGGGCCGCCGAGTGTCGTAGTCACGATCGTACCGGGCGGGAGCGCAGTGCCGGCGGTATCGATGATCTCCAGGAGTGCGGTGTCTTGCAGCACAGCTATGGCTTCGTCGGGGTCGTCCACGCCCGGGAGCTCCACAACGATCTGGTCGCTGCCGCGCGTCTGCACAAGCGGTTCGTTGACGCCGAGCGCGTTGACCCGGCGCTCGAGTGTGTCGCGCGTACCGCTCATCAGTCCGGAGTCGACCGAAACGCCTTCTGGCGGGCGCGCTTCCAGGGTGACCTGGAGACCGCCCTGCAGGTCGAGTCCGAGCCGAACCGGGTTGCTGCTCCGGAATCCGCCCACATCCCACGAATCGCCCGGTATTGCAATCCATGTCGCGAGGATGGTGATGAGGACGACGAGTATCAAGCTTTGCCACGGACGCAGGCGCATCGAGTTCCTCCGAAATCTGGACGTCGCCGCGGTTCGTCAGCATGGAAATCGCCACCGCGCCGGGCCCCGGCAAGTATAGAGCACGTCATTCCCATTTCCCTTGTTCGATCCTGAATCCGTGCGGCATGCGCGGGCAGCGACGATTGCCGAGTTTCCGAGTGCCGTTCGTGTCTAGGCAGATCCATGCCGAGACGGAGGGTGGGTGAGTCGAACTACCTGGCGAGCGCTGGGCTGGTCAGCGAAGGTCCGGCGAATTGTGCCGGTACAGGTCCGTCGCGCGGGCGTAGTTCAGCACCTGCTCGGGCAACAGCCAGTCAACCGGTCGGCCGGAATTGAGTCGATTCCGGATTTCCGATGCGGAGATGTCGACCGGGACGCTGCTGAAAACATCGACCCGCTGGGCGAGACCTGGAACGGGCGACGATGCAAGACTCGCTTCGATATCCCAGCCAGGGCGGGCGGCAACGGCAAGTCTGGCATGCGCCAAAATCGATTCAGGCTGGTGCCAGGTGTGAAACTCGGCGAGCGAGTCGCCGCCGATGACAAACCACAGGTCGTCGTGCGGGCGCTGGTCTCGAATTCGAGCGAGCAACTCGCTTGTGTACGACGGACCGTCGGTCTCAAGGTCGATCGGGTCGACGACGAAGCCCTCGACGGCGGAGGTGGCAATCTCAAGCATCCGCAGGCGATCTCGGCCAGGCGTCAGTGGCGCACCGGGTTTGTGCGGGGGAGCGCCAGCGGGAATGAACCGAACCTCGTCAAGGTTGAGATCGTGCCTGACGCAGGCGGCGATGTGCAAATGCGCGATATGGACAGGATCGAACGTCCCGCCCAGCAGGCCGATTCGGCGAGATTGGGTCATGTTGTGCCGACCTCGACCGAGTCGTTGGGGAGTGCGTCCAGCACGGCCTGGGTGACCGAGTTCTGCGCTTCGTTCGTGTTTTCGACCAGGATCGCCACCGAAATGGTGAGGAGGTCGTCGCCACGCGAAACGATCCGGGCGTTTGGACCGGTACCGTGTACGAGTTTCGAGCCGGCGAGACGAGTCTTCACCAATTCCTCGACCTGCTCCAATGTTCGAGTTTTCGTCTTCACCGTGAACTCGAGCCGTCGGACGGTGTAACGGGTTTCATTCCGAATGACCTCCGTGAATACCGTGGCATTGGGGATGAGGACCATCTCGTTGCTTTCGGCCTTTACGATGGTGGTGCGCAAATCGATGCCTTGGACCTCACCGACGACGCCTTTGACGGTGATGCGATCACCAACCTTGAATGGCCGTTCAAGCAGCATGTAGACACCGGCGAAGAAGTTCCGCATGACATCCTGAAGCGACAAACCGATCGCCACCGTGAACGCGCTGACAACGGCCAGCAGCCCGGTACCAGGCACGCCGAGCACGGTCAGGGCAATCAAGACCCCCGCGACCCGTATGGCGATTGACACAAGCCGGCTTGCCAGGACAGCGCCGTCCCACTCCACGGCACGCCTGGAGAGGGTTTCAGTCACGCGCTCGCTGGCGATACGCGCGAGCCACATGGAGCCGGCCAGCCACGCAATTGCCCAGGCTATCGTCAGGCCAACGTCGACTGCGGTGTTCTGGAGCCAGTCAATGAATGTGTCCCACATGGCTGGAACTCAATCTCCCTCCGACCACTGGCATACAGGTACTTCCCAAAGACGAGTGAATAGGATCCTGCTGGTCCAAACCAGACCAAGACGGACATGAGTTGACTCGATTGCCGCGAGCGATTTTGCGCGTGCCGCTCAGGCTGCTGCGGACTCGCTGGGGGATTCCTGCGAGCAGCTGTGTTGAACGGCGATCGACGACACGCGTATGGGGATCATATTCGCACAGATTGCGCGTCGTCCTCCAACGATGAAGGCTGGTGGGTCAAGTGCGTGCCGGCGCGTTCTCACCATGGAAACGTCACCATGTTGGTGAAGCCTCTCCCGGTCGTTGCCAGCCCAGCCCA
>JAUIGA010000035.1 GCA_030430125.1 Chloroflexia bacterium
ATTACGCCGCGAGTATAGCAGCGGAGTTGTCCCGATTCTGGCCAGAGCGGACTCGTACACAGCCAATCCCCCGCAAACCCACCGACACGAGAGTCAACGACAGTATGCGACAGGCGCTGTCGCTTATGCCGACATGGATCGGTATGCGCTCAACCCTGTACCTGGCGAGCACGACTCGTACCCGAGTGTACGGACATCCTGTTGACAGTGAGGCAATCAGCTGATACCATCATGTCAATGAGTCACGGTCGTCGTGACAGTCCGGCAAGTTTGATCTGTGGCAGCGGTGCTGTTGGCAAGCTGTCAATGCGAAACGGGTGGGGTGCAGCATGGTTGCTCAGCAGCAGGAGTCGGGTTCGAGCTTTGGTGGCGCTCTCAAGTCGTTGCGCGAGACGCGGCGGGTTTCCCAGAGCAAGCTGGCCAGGAAGGCGGGGTTCGATCACTCGTATGTGAGCCGTCTGGAGAGCGGCGCGCGGACACCAACGCGGGATGCGGTAGAGCATCTGGCGCTCGCGCTGGAGCTGGATGGTATCGAGCATGACGAACTGCTCGTGTCCGCCGGGTATCTGCCACGCGAGGTGACCAGCCTGCTGGCGGGAGAGCCCGAGATCACCGAGGTGCTCAGCCTGCTGCAGAATGCCGATGTTCCGGAGGAGTACCGCGTCTCTATGCGGCAGGTCTTGCGCGTGCTGGCCGATCAGGCGCGCCTCGTGCTCAAGGGGGACAAGACCGGGGGATCGCCCTTCGCCGCGTAGCTTCGAAGCCGAATGACCCTGCCGGTGACAGTCGCCGGCCAAACCGCAGCGTTGCCAACCCCCGCCTGGCCGGCGTTCTGTGGTACACAGGACCTCCTCCCCGTAATCGTGGAGGGGGTCTCGTTCCATTTAGGGCTCCATCGATCAACACATCATCGATCTGGCAGGACGACCGACCGTTCGTCCTGAAGTGTCGACCGGAAGGACCGGAGAGTGGCCGAATTTGCGCACCTGCACCTGCACACCGAGTTCTCATTGCTCGACGGCGTGGGGCGAATCGATCAGTACATCGCTCGAGCCCACGAGCTCGGTCTGCATCATCTCGCGGTCACCGACCACGGAGTGATGTACGCATCCCTGTCCTGGTACAACGCCGCGACCAAGGCGGGTCTGCACCCGATCATCGGCATGGAGGCGTATCTCGCCGAGGGTCGAATCGCCGAGCGCAAGCGCGAGTCCTACCACTTGCTGCTGCTGGCCGAGAACGAGACAGGGTACAGGAATCTCCTCAAGCTTGCGAGCATTGCGAGCCTGGATGGGTTCTACTATCGTCCCCGCATCGATCTTGAGCTCCTGCAGCGGTATCACGAAGGCATTATCGCCACCTCCGCCTGTATCGGAGGCCCGGTCGCCAAGCACATCCTTGCCGGCAACGACGAGAGGGCCGAGTGGTATGCCGGCACCTTGTCCGAGATTTTCGGGCGGGAACGGTTCTTCATGGAGATCCAGAATCACGGCATCGATCTTGAGGACAAGGCCTATGGCGCAATGATCCCGATGGCCAGGAGGCTCGATCTGCCCCTGGTCGCCACCAATGACGTGCATTATTGCGACGAGGTCGACGCCGCCGCGCAGGACCTCCTTGTCTGCGTGCAGACCAACACCACGCTGAACGACCCCAAGCGACTCAAGAGTGATTCCACGCAGCTCTACCTGAAGAGCGCGGATGAAATGGAGCGAATCTTTGGGGACATCCCTGAGGCAATGACGAACACGATCCGCATCGCGGAGATGTGCTCGCTCGATCTGGGGTTCAAGGGATACCAACTGCCGCACTTCGATGTGCCAGAGGGTCTCACGCCCGCGCTTTATCTGCGGGAGCTGGTGCTCGAAGGGGCATACCCCAAGTACGGTTCGGTGGATGGGGAGGTTCTGGAGCGAATTGATCATGAGTTGGGCATCATCGACTCGATGGGATTCACCAACTACTTCCTGATCGTCTGGGATTTCGTGCGGTTCGCGAAGGAGCAGGGCATTCTGGTCGGTCCAGGGCGTGGCTCGGCCGCGGGCAGCGTCGTTACCTACGCGCTGGACATCACCGGACTCGATCCTCTCAAGTACGAGCTGTACTTTGAGCGATTCCTGAATCCGTCCCGAATCTCGATGCCCGACATCGATATCGACTTTGCTGACGACCGCCGCGACGAGGTGATCGACTACGTCGTGCGCAAGTATGGTGACGATCGCGTCGCGCAGATCATTACATTTGGGACGTTGAAGGCGAAGGCGGCTGTTCGAGATGTTGGCCGCGCCATGGATCTTGGGTTTGGTGAGACCGATCGCGTGGCGCGATTGATCCCGACCGACCCGAAGATGACGATCGACAAGGCACTGGAAACTGTCCCCGACCTCGGCAAGCTCTATGAGTCGGATGCGTCGGTACGGGAGTTGATCGATACCGCGAAAAAGGTTGAGGGTCACGCTCGTCACTCGTCCACCCACGCCGCCGGGGTCGTGATTTCCCGAGAACCACTTATGGACCAGGTGCCGTTGCAGCACGCCGGAGGGAAAAGTGAGGGTGATGTGACAACCCAGTGGACCCAGGATCACCTGGAATCACTGGGGTTGCTGAAGATGGACTTCCTCGGGCTGAAAACGCTGACGGTGCTTGGCAAGGCGATCGCATTGGCCGGTGAGATCGGACACGACATATCCCTTGAAGATATTCCACTGGACGACCCAAACGCCCTCGAATTGCTTCGGCGGGGCGAAACGTTCGGAGTGTTTCAACTGGAAGGTGGCATGACGCGGCGCATGACGGTCGATGTTGCCCCAACCAATTTCGACGACCTTGTCGCGCTGATGGCGTTGATTCGTCCTGGCCCCCTGGAGTTGGCGCCTGACTTCATCGCTCGCAAGCATGGCCGGGAACCCATCGAGTACATCCATCCATCTGTCGAGCCGATTCTCGAGAAGACCTACGGCATCGCGATCTATCAGGAACAGGTGATGCAGATGGCGAATGCCATTGCCGGGTTCTCGATGGCCGAGGCAGACGGTCTGCGAAAAGCAATGGGCAAGAAACTGCCGGAAGAGATGGCAAAATACGAATCCCGGTTCGTCGAGGGAGCGGCAGAGAACGGAACTGATCGCAAGCTCGCCAAAGACATCTTCGAGATGATCGAGCGATTCGCCGGATACGGATTCAACAAGGCGCACAGCGCGGCCTATGCGGTGATCGCCGCCCAGACGGCTTACTTCAAGGCCAACTTCCCGGTGCAATTCATGGCCGCGTTGATGTCGACTGAAATGGGAACAAGCGAGAAGACGGTCGTCAACATTGCCGAGTGTCGTCGCTGCGGCATCCCGATTCTCCCGCCGGACGTGAACCGAAGCGGACTCGAGTTCACGGTCGAACGACTCGACGACGGCACCGAGGCTATCCGATTCGCCATGGGCGCCGTCCGCAATGTGGGCTTCGGCGCGGTGGAAACCATTGTCGACGCGCGGAACGCTTTGTCGGAGAGTGCATTTTCCTCGCTGGAGGATTTCTGTGATGCGGTGAGCTGGTCGAAGGTCGGCAAACGTGTTGCCGAGAATCTGGCCAAGGTCGGGGCGTTTGGGGTGTTCGGCGAGCGGGCCGCCGTGCTTCAGTCGCTCGAATCCTCCATCGCCGCCGCACAGCAGCGGCAGAAAGCCGCCGACCGCGGCCAGATGGACATGTTCGGGCTGGTAATGGCAGCATCGCCCGATCCTTCCGCGCGGACACAGCTTCCCAACGTACCTGAAGCCGACAGCCGGACTCGGTTGGAATGGGAAAAGGAGCTACTCGGGTTCTACCTGAGTGCCCATCCGCTGAACGACGTAGTCGGCAACAACGTTCCATCTGGTTACGCCCAGGCGATCGACATGACCGAGCGGACCCCTGGCGACAGAGTCAGGTTCATCGGCATGGTGGTCGATATCCGCCGAATCGTGACCAGGACCAACAAGACGATGGCGATCGTCAAGCTGGAGGATCTCACCGGAACGGTCGAGGCTGTGTGCTTCCCAGAGACGTTTGAGCGAGTGGGAAGCCTTGTCGAAAGTGACGCGATCCTCGAGATCACCGGCAAGCTGGACAAACGCAACGACGACATGCAGGTCATCGTCGATACCATGTCACGTGATCTGCCGGAGTTCGAATCCCGTCCCGCTGGCCCCGAACCGGTATTGGCCGTCCGACTGCCGGGTTCGAGCGATGTTTGGCAGGACATCTCCGTGATGCAGCAACTCGATCGGATGCTCAGGGAGCACGAAGGCAGCACATCGATCGAGTTCGAGATGCCGAGAGATGGGCGACTGATTCGTCTTCGCAGTCGGAGCCGCAGGGTTGAATGGAGTGACGACCTGAAGCGCGAACTCGAAGCGCTGCTGGGCGCAGGCTGCGTCGCATACCACTCACACAGGACCGAATCGAGCCTGGCGGCAGACTAGGGTCACATGCGATCCACCGCGCGTAGCGCCGGCCCAGGATCTTCGTCGCAGAGAAACAGGACAACATCGTCGCCACGCATAGCACGAATCGCGCGATTGATCGCTCGACGCTCCGTTGGAAGGTGCACCAGCACCGGAGGGAACCGATTCTGGGCGATCCCTCGCCTGAACGCATCCAGCCGTGAGTGGGCAATCTCACCATGGAGGATGACAGCGCCGGCCGACCTTCCGAGCAGCCGACCGGTTTCGAAGACATCCTCTTCCGGAATTCTCGACAGGCCACCGAGCACCGTGATCTGCCTCCGCCTGGACTGGGGATTGGCGGCACGAAGGACCGGGCGGAGGAACCACGACGGCATGGTGCGATCGACGACCGTCATGATCGAGCCCACCTGGCGGACAGAAAAGGAGCCCGGCAGATGGTTGGTGGACGGATCGAAGTCGAGAAGCGCATCGCCAACGATGTCTACCCCAATGCCGGTCGCGAGAGCGGCAGCGCTGGCGAGGAGCGCATTTGTCTGCTGGAACGAGGCGTTGCCGTTCATGCAAAGTTGCATGTCTTCTACTCGTGCGATCGCGAACGGAGTCTTCGGATGTCCCCCAACGATCACGCCGTCGTCCGATATCCAGAGGCATTCCCCTCCATCGCGTTGATGTTGTCGAAGGAGGGGAGTCGCACTGGACTTTGCGACGACTACGGTTTGGGCGTCGATTGTCGATCCAACCGGGTCCAGTAGGTAGTCTTCCCCGTTGACGCACATAAAGCCACAACCATGAATGGCACCGGCGACGCGCGGTAGAGCCCTGGTAGCAACCTCACCAGACGGAGTCTGGAGGCATCCAGCGCTGTTGTTGCAGACGTTGGTGATAACTCCAATGGGATATGTTGCCTGGGGGAGCCCCACCGCAGCAACCAGGTTCCAGTCAAGCTCCTGAATCGCCACATCCAGCGATCGCTCGGTAATCCGCGTCAGCGCACGGTTCCAGCCGGCGATTTCTCGGCTCTGTCGCCGCCCGTTGATCTCGACACCATGGTCGGTCCAGATCGCACTCCGCATTCCGGCATGATTGAAAATCGCCTGAAGCAGACGGACCACTGTCGACTTCCCACGCGACCCGGCGACAGCAATGACTGGAGGTATGCCCAGCTCGTGGCATCGCTTCTGCCACTGTCGAAACGATGTGGGCGCCCCTCGTAGTTCAGCGTCCGCACTGTACGCTGCGAGCACCGGTCAATCCTCCTCGGCTTCGGCCAGCAAGTTCTTCAGGTAGGGTAGCGCGTTCCGCAGGGCAGTGCCGCGATGACTGATCCTGTTCTTCTCATCCGCCGTCAACTCGGCCACCGTGCGCCCATCATCGAGCAGCATGAGCGAATCGTAACCAAAGCCACCCGAACCTCGTGGCTCGCTGGCAATGCGTCCACGCATTTCGCCCCGGAACGTGCGCGTATGCCCCGACGGCTGGGCGACGGCGATCACACAGGTGAACCCTGCGCTCCGATCCACATCACCCTGGTTAGCCAGGTCGCGAAGCAGTCGCATCCGATTGTCACTGTCGGTTGCGCTCGTTCCGGCATAACGCGCACTCCACACCCCGGGTGCGCCACCCAGTGCATCCACTTCGATACCGGAATCATCGGCTACGGCAATGAGTCCACTCTGGCGCGCTGCATGGACCGCTTTCAGCACCGCATTTTCCTCGAAGGTAGCCCCGGTTTCCTCTGCCCCGTCGATGTCGAGGTCGCGAAGCGACACGGTCTCGGCCGCATCGCCCAGCAGATCCTGGATCTCCGAGATCTTGCCGGGATTGGACGTCGCGATAACCACCCGAACCATGGCACTAGCCTTCCTGCATCCCGAAAATCCGCTCGGCATTCGTCGTGGTGATGCGGGCAACCGCATCGACGTCGATATCCCACAGCCCTGCGAGGACCTCCGCGACCTTCACAAGGTATGCAGGCTCGTTTCTCCGGCCACGAATGCCCCGCGGCTTCAGCCACGGTGCATCGGTTTCGAGCACAATGCGGTCCTTCGGCAGGTTGGTCACCCAGTCTCGCAGAGACTCTGAGCCCACTCGTGTAATCAGACCACCAACGCCAATGGTAGCGTTGTTTTCCAGCGCCCAGGCGCGTAGCGCCTCGTCTCCGTCGAAACTATGAAAGTGCACGTGTGGCAGGTGAGCTGTCGAATGGAGCACGTCCAGAACATCCTTGTCAGCCTCTCGCATGTGGATCACCGCCGGCAGTGCGAATCCGACGGCAAGCTCGAGTTGTGCTGCAAAGACCATCTTTTGCCAATCGATGTTGTCCTGCCGCCAGTGCCTGTCGACACCGATCTCGCCAATCGCGACAGGTTTCGCCGCCTCAATCGCCACTTCGAGTCCTTGACGCGTCTCCTCCGACCATTCGTCAGCGCTCCCCGGATGCAACCCAAGCATGCAATGCATACCATTCGTTTCCCTGGCAAGCTCCGTTGTCGTCACCCATCGCTTCCGGTTGTACCCGACATTGATCCAGTGCGATATCCCACGCGAGCGGCTCGCCTCCAGAACGGCGCCAAGATCGGCTGAAAAGGCATCTTCGTCGAGGTGAACGTGCGTGTCGACCAGCTTCATTCCATCTCCAGCGCGAACGGTACTCTCTGGATCACGACGATCCACGATAAGTGAAACGCCTGTGGACGTATACTGTCCATGACGAACCTGCCGTTGTGTGCGACGGCCACCCCCTGCGAACGGAGTCCCATACGTGATCGACCGTTACACGCTACCGGAAATGGGCGCGATCTGGAGCGAGCGGACAAGAATCGACAAATGGCTTGACGTTGAGAAAGCCGTCTGTGAAGCCTGGTTTCAGCGCGGCCGTATACCTCTGGACGCAATAGAGCGCATTCGGGTCGCGACCTGTGACGTCGAGCGCATGAAGGAAATCGAGCGCGAAACGGATCACGACGTGATCGCGTTCCTGCGCGCGACAGGCGAGACGGTGGGTGATGCCGCTCGATTCATCCATCTGGGATTGACCTCTTCCGACGTTGTCGATACCGCACTTGCGATGCAGGCGAGGGATGCTGGCGCGCACCTGCTGGCTCGCCTCGACGGGCTAAAGGACACGGTTGGACGTCAGGCATGCGCGCACAAGCGCACCGTGACCATCGGGCGTTCTCACGGCATGCACGCCGAACCGACAACTTTCGGGCTGAAACTTGCGGTCTGGTACGACGAGCTTCGGAGACAGGCAGAGAGGCTGAAGCTGGCCAACGAGCACATCGCCGTCGGACAGATTTCCGGCGCGGTCGGTACTCATGCGCACGTTCCACCCGATCTCGAGGAAGAGGCTCTGGCTGCACTTGATCTCGGGGTCGAGCTCGCGTCGACACAAGTCGCTCAGCGAGATCGGCACGCATTTTTTCTGGCGGTGCTTGCCGGAATCGGTGCAACCCTCGAGAAGGTCGCCGTCGAGATTCGCCACCTGCAGCGTTCCGAGGTCGCCGAAGCGGAAGAGTTCTTCGGCGAAGGCAATCAAGGTTCATCCGCGATGCCGCACAAGCGCAATCCGCATGAATCGGAACGCCTGGCTGGCCTGTCTCGCCTGCTCCGCGGATACGCCATCGCGGGGTACGAGAACGTCGCTCTCTGGCACGAGCGGGACATCAGCCACAGCTCGGTCGAGCGAGTTATCTTCCCCGATGCCTGCATCGTGCTCGACTACATGCTGCACCTTGCCACCGAGCTCATCGGCGACTGGGTGATCTATCCCGATCGCATGCGGGCAAATCTCGAGTCGAGCGGCGGTCTCATCTATTCGCAGCGGGTGATGCTGGCCCTCGTCGATGCTGGTATGGATCGGCAGGTGGCGTACAAGATTGTCCAGGCGGAAGCGATGGCAGCGGCAGCCGATCCCGCTGGCCCGACCTTTCAGGATCGCATCGCCAGCAATTCCGATGTGTCCGGGATCGCCTCGCACGAGCAATTGGATACCATGTTCGATCCCTGGGATCAGTTGCAGAACGTCGATGCAACGTTCACTCGACTGGGTCTTTGCGAGGAGGATGGCCGGCAATGAGCGGCACGAGAACGCTCAAGACGCTCGCACTCCAGTCGTACCCAACCTGGGCCAGCGGCAAAGTCCGGGAGATCTTCGACCTCGGTGACGAATTCCTCTTCGTGGCGACGGACAGAGTTTCGGCATTCGACGTCATCTTGCCCAGCCTGATACCGGGCAAGGGGCGCACACTGACGAGCATTAGTCGCCTCTGGTTCGATCAAACGGCCGCGATTGTCCCAAATCATGTTGTTTCCTGCAGCCTCGACACCCTGGAACTGCTTCCCGAAGAACGTGAGGCACTCGAAGGGCGTTCGATGATTGTGCGCAAGGCGGATCGCATCGATGTGGAATGTGTCGTGCGTCGGCGCCTTGCCGGATCCGGGTTCGAGGAATACCGAACCGCCGGCACGCTGGCTGGCAATCCACTTCCGGCAGGGCTGCACGCCGGCGATCCGTTGCCGGAGCTTCGGTTCACGCCGGCGACCAAGAACGACTCCGGTCACGATATCAACATTTCAGTCGCGGACCTCAGGCAGGAAGTAGGGCAGAACCTCGCGGAGCTCCTCGAAACCACCAGCAAAGCACTGTTCCTTCACGCCGAACGGATCGCCGGGAGGGCAGGTTTCGTCCTGGCGGATTCCAAATTCGAGTTCGGATTCGTCAACAACGAGCTCACGCTCATCGATGAGGCGCTCACTCCAGATTCGTCTCGATACTGGAGAGCCGACGAGCTGGAAAGCGGGAGTTCTCCCCATGGGTACGACAAGCAGGTCATTCGTGACTGGCTGTTGGCTTCGGGTTGGAACCGCGAACCTCCGGCTCCGGAGCTCCCCACCGACATCGTGGAGCTCGCCGCATCGAGATACGCGGAAGTACTGGAGCGATTGAGACAAACGATCGACCAACCAACGGAGGATCGCGAGTGAGCGTTTGGAACGTCAAGGCCATCATCATGCCCAAACCCGGTGTCAACGATCCGCAGGGGGAGGCAATCCGGGGTGGATTGGAGAGCCTCGAGTTTTCCGGGGTGCGAGAGGTGCGGGCCGGCAAGCAGATCTCACTGACCATCGAAGCCCAATCCCGAGACGACGCGGCATCCGCCGTCAAGCGTATGTGCGACCAGCTGCTGGCGAATCCGGTCATCGAAACTTACTCGGTAACGGTTGATTCCGTTGAGGAGACGGATGGAGGTGTCAACGCATGACCAGGCCTGTCGTTGCCGTGGTTGGTTTCCCGGGCAGCAACGGTGACCACGATGCGCTGCACTCGCTTGCTGAGGATGTTGGTGTCGACGCCAGGCTCGTCGACTATCGACAAACGTCTTTGGCAGGTGTCGACGCCGTCGTTCTGCCGGGCGGGTTCTCGTATGGCGATTCACTGCGCGCCGGGGCGATCGCGCGGTTTGCGCCAATCATGGCCGCGGTGCGCGACTTTGCGGACGAGGGAGGTCCAATCCTCGGGATATGCAACGGGTTCCAGATCCTCACGGAGGCACACTTGCTTCCTGGAGCGCTGCTGCGCAACAAGACCCTGAAGTTCCATTGCCATCTCACGCACGTCCGGGTCGAGCATGCTACGGACTTTTGGACGGCGGATTGTAACCCCGGGGAGGTGCTCACGCTCCCGGTGGCCCACGGTGAGGGCCAGTATTTCGTCGATGCGGATACGCTTGGGGAGCTGGAAGCACATGGCCAGATCGCACTGCGCTATGCCGAACGGGATGGGACGCTGTCCGACGAGGCCAATCACAATGGTTCCACCGCCGCAATCGCGGGGGTGGCAAACCGAGGAGGCAACGTCCTTGGTCTCATGCCGCATCCGGAGCGTGCTACAAGCCCGCTCGTGGGCGCCACCGACGGATTGAAGATACTCGGCACGTTGCAGGAGTTGAGCGCCGGGCTCCAGACCCGGGCGTCATGACAGGCAGGTGATAGTTCAGATGACCGCAGACCCAATGCAGACAACCGAGGCGACCACCGCGGTCGCCGATTTGCGCCAGCACCTCGCGACCATCAATGACCTGCATGGAGCCAGCGCCGTTCTTGGCTGGGACGAACGCACGAAGATGCCGCCCGGTGGCACAGATGTCCGGTCTGAACGACTCGCGACCCTCGGGCGCCTCGCTCACGAGATGTTCGTATCCGAAGGGACCGCGCGGCTGCTCGAAGATGCGGAACGAGATCTTCCAGGCTTGAGCGACGATAGTGACGACGCGGCGCTGATTCGATATGCTCGGCGCAAGTTCGACCGCAGCCAGGCGATTTCCCCAGATTTGATGGCAGAGTCCATACGCGCTTCGACGCAGGGCTATGCGGTCTGGATCAAGGCACGACAGGACGACGACTTCCAGGCATTCCTGCCGGCGCTGGAACGCATCGTTGAGGTCAATCGCCGGTTCATCGACGCATTCCGAGCCGTGCAACCCGATGCCGAGGAGGATTATGACCTTCTGCTCGAGGAGTTCGAGCCAGGCATCACGTCGCAGGAGATAGCGGAGGCATTCTCCGCACTTCGGGACCGCACGATTCCACTGGTCGACCAGGTCCGGGACAATGCGAGTCGGGTTGACGATGCCCGGCTTCACGGCTCGTTTCCGGTTGAAGCGCAGGAGCACCTCTCGAAGGTCGTCCTCGATCGCCTTGGATTCGACGCGAACCACTGGCGCCTGGATGAAACGCATCATCCCTTTGCGTCGCCGATGGCCACCACCGACATTCGCATCACCACCCGGTATATGCCGGACTTTTTCAACGCCGCACTCTTCGGATCGATGCACGAGTTCGGTCATGGGCTCTACGAGCGACAGGTCAGCCCGACTCTGGAGCGAACCCCATTGGCTCGTGGCACGTCAATGGCCTGGCACGAATCACAGAGTCGCATGTGGGAAAACCTCGTCGGTCGCGGGCGTCCGTTCTGGGACTGGGCTATTGGTCCGGTGAGCGATGCCTTTCCGGATGCGTTCGGCGATCAAACCGCGGAGGACATGTACCGTGCCGTCAACAAATTGCAGCCATCACTGATCCGGGTGGAGGCCGACGAGCTCACATACAACTTGCACATCATCCTGCGGTTCGAGCTGGAACGAGAGATTCTTGCCGGAACGGTCGCCCTCAAGGACCTGTCCGATGCCTGGAACCAGCGGATGCACGACTATCTTGGCATCGAAGTACCCAACGATGCCGACGGTGTATTGCAGGATGTTCACTGGAGCTCCGGGCTCTTTGGGTACTTCCCGACATATGCGCTCGGCAATGTACTCTCGCTCCAGTTGTGGGATCGCATAACAAACGAAATTCCAGGGCTCGACGACAACATCCGGGCGGGGGAATTCGCGCCGCTGCGAGCGTGGCTGGCGGAACATGTGCACTGCCACGGCAGCAAGTACCTTCCGAAGGACCTGATGGAACGTGTCCTGGGCACGCGCAAGCTCGATCCAGGGCCGCTTGCGGACTATCTGGAACGCAAGGTAGACACGCTTTACGGCTAGCCCTGGGCGAATCTGGAGGGCAAATCGCCAGGAGCCATCTCATTGAGGGATGGCTCCTGGCGTCAACCGTACTCAGGTCCGGCGACCTCGAATGAGGATCACGCCAAGGACCAGCACGACCGCGCCGATCAACCTCACCAGATCGACACGCCGCTGATCGGCCCCGAACGCCCCCATGTGGTCTAGCACGATTCCACCGATCAACTGGCCAGCGATGATTGAGCCAAGGAACACACCCAACCCGATGCGTGGTCCGATATACGACGCCGCCAGCAGGTAAGGAACCGGGAGAAATCCGGTGAGCGCCAGGTACCAGGGTATGCCGCGTGAAGCCAGGATGAGTGCGGCGAGCATGATCCCGGCGATCAACCCAAACACCATCCCTCGGTCGAACGGTTGATGCAGGCGCGGCTCGCGGCCACCGAGCGCGGTTACGAACAGTACCCCGGCCATGCCGGCGAGCGATGCGAGCATGGAGATCCACGTAGCCTCGAACCCGCCACGTTCGCGCGCGATCGCACCGAGCATGGCAATCTGCAGCGCGGACGTGGCACCGACCGAGACCGCGAGTCCGACAAGAATCCAGGTCACAGTGGAGAACCCAACGCGAGAGTGCTCGGCGCCACGTCCGTGAAATTGACGCTTCTGGTGCAGCGACTGAGCAACGTCATCATCGCTCACGAACCCCACACCCCAGCGAGGCTCGTCCGACTGTCCCACGGGATAGCGCCGACCGGCCTTGCCGGCGCTCGGCCTCGAAGATTCAGGCAAATCCCAAATTGCGCACAAGTACGCTTATACGCAAAAACTCCTTGGGATCGCCTGGAAGCCCACTCCGTGTGGAATTTCATGGAGTGCATTCCGAACCTCTCGACTCTCCTGCCGTTATGAGAATTGAGATGCGTTCGCCTCCGCATCGATGTCGCCCCCAATGTCTCACACGCGGCCCGCGTCAATGATCCAGGGGTCGGGCTGCGTGAACCCCTCTCCATTCCCAAACCGGCTGCCGATCGCAAATGCCGGGTGCTGCACAAGCTTGCGCGCCGGCTGCGGCCCCCGACCGGCGAGTTGCACAGTTGTGAGTCGCAGGACCGACTCTCCAGTGGCCACCAGAACATCTCCCTCGTGTCCAAGGATCGTGCCTGGTTCGCCAGACGGTATCGACATCACATCCGCCGCATGAACCTGCAAACGGGTTCCGTCCTCCGCAACCGTCCATGCCCTCGGCCACGACCACATCGCGCGAATGTGTCGCTCGATTGATACCGCGGAAGTCGACCAGTCGATGACCCCATGCGCCTTCACAAGCTTGCGGGTCTCGATCACCGTGCCATGTTGCGGTTGCACCTCCAGGTCTCTTGCCATCAAGCCGTCCAGGTTTCCGTCAAGCAGCTCAGCGCCGCGCATCGCAAGGGATGCTGTCAGGGACTCGGTGGTTTCGATGGGTGTTATGTCTGCTGTTGTCGTAGCGTAGACACCACCGGTATCGAGACCTGCCTCCATCTCCATGAGCGCGACGCCCGATTCGGCATCACCACAGGCGATGGCGGCGGCGACCGGACTCGCACCACGGAATCTCGGCAACAACGACGCGTGGAGATTGACGCATCCTTGATTGGGCAACCTGAGCAACCATCTCGGCAGGATCAGTCCAAATGCCGCCACGACCACGAGATCGGGCGCGAACCGCTCGATCTGCTCGCGAACCTCCGGCCGTCGCAGGGTCTGCACCTGCATCACATCGACGCCGAGACGATTTGCAGCTGATTTGACCGGCGGTGGCTGCATCTTGCGACCCCGTCCCGCCGCTCGATCCGGCTGCGTCACGACCAGAAGGCTATCGCGATCGATTCGCCGCGCCAGGACGTCGAGCGCCGGAACCGCGAAGTCCGGTGTCCCCATGAAGATGACTCGTGGCTGCATGTGTGGCTCCATTGTGGTGAAATACTACCGTTGCAGAATCGGGTTGGCGCTGACACGTCCGGATGACAATGTGCCCTCACTCATCTCCCATCTCCGCCGTGCCGGAATCAATCTGACCACGCTCGCGCTGCTGGTTGTCCTCGGCCTCGCGTTCGCAGTCCGCATCGTTGGCATCGACTGGGATGATGGTCTCTACCTGCATCCGGATGAACGGCATATCGTCGCCGATGTGGTCGTGGATCGTATCGCCTTCACCTGGCCGCCCGAGACATCGTGGTTCGACCCTGAAACCAGTCCGATCAACCCGCGACCAGCCAGGGAAGACGGTGGATACGACGGCTTTGCTTACGGTTCCTTCCCAGTCTATGTCGTCGATATTCTTGGATCCGTCACCACCAGCATCACGGGAACGGACTGGAGCGCGTACGACCGTGTCGCCTATATCGGGCGGGCACTTTCCATCCTGCTCGACACGGGCACCGTGCTACTGGTCTACCTGATCGGTTCCCGGGTGATCAGCCGGACAGTCGGCCTCGCTGGTTCCGTGGTCTATGCCTTTCTTCCCATTGCGATCCAGTCCAGCCATTTCTTCACGGTCGATTCGTGGCTCACGTTCTTCATTTTCGCATCCCTGCTGGCGGGAATCGA
>JAUIGA010000036.1 GCA_030430125.1 Chloroflexia bacterium
CTTCCTCCCGGATCGCATCGATACGCGCCGGCACCATGCTGTCAGGCACGATGATGGTCGCCTCGCAGCCGAGCATCTTCGCCATGCGCGCCACCGCGCGGCCGTGGTTCCCGTCGGTGGCCGCGGTGAACCGAACCGGTGTATGCGACTGGATTTGCGACCTGAGCTCGTCGATCGTCGCCCAGTCATGACGCATCGCTGGCCAGCGGTCTGCCAGCGATCGGTAGATGGCCCAGCTCGCGCCAAGCATCTTGAACGCCGGCAGGCCGAGGCGGGATGTTTCGTCCTTGACGAGGACCTGCTCCAGTTTGAGGTCGTTGGCCAGGGTGTCGAGGTCGTGGAGCGGGGTCGGCTCGTAATCCGGCAGGCGTCGGTGGAACTCGAGCGGGGTGATGGGGATGGCGGTCGCCGGATCGAGATCCGGGCTGAGAATCACCGGTCGCTGCCGAAACCAGATATCGGTGATTGGCGTGGTCATGCATCATCCTCCAGGCCATCGAGCCACGTAAGCGCCGCATTCGTCTGGAGCAACCGTAACCGAAGCACCATGTCGCGCTCCGGGATATCCCCATCCGCTGGGGCTATCGGTGTCCCCAGCTGGCGCGCGAGCGAGCCGGACAGGGTCGTCAGCACGACACGTTGTTGCGCGATCAGGTCGCCGAGACGGTCCGGCGCGAGCCGGCGCGTGAAAAACAGCTTCAGCAGGAAATCGAGCCGGATCTCGCGGGTTGCGTGGACCGGCTCACGCAACCACTGCTCCAGCTGCTCCTGCCCCGACGGGGTAAGGGTATGGGTCTGCCGATCCGGCCGGTCGACCTGGGGGATCACCCGGGTCGTGATCATCCCATAGCGGTCGAGCTTCTTGAGATGATGATAGAGCATGCCGGATTCGAGCCGGATGATCTCGCTGAGCGCTCCATGGGTGAACTGGCGCGCCAGGTCGTACCCATGGATGCCCCGCTGACCCGCCCCGGCCAGAAGACCCAACAGGCTGTGTTCGGCCGGTCCCAACCGGGGCGGGCGTCGCTCGGTTCGGACCGGTGCGGTCATCGGGGGTGATCCTTTCAACCCGGCGGCGATCAAACGGCGACGGGTACTCCCGGGCCGGCGGCGGTCGCCACGAGCGGACGCCCAATCACGCGGACCCGAGAGACTCGGAGCCCATCCATTTCCTCGACCACGACACGCTCGCCATGCGCGGTCTCGACCTCGTCGCCGACCTGTGCCGCGCGGCCGAGCTTGAAGAAGACGTATCCACCGAGCGTCTCGACGTCGATCTGCTCGGCGGACAGGTCGATCCCGTACTCGTCGTTGAGCTCGACGATCGGCGTGAGCCCGTCCAGGTGGATTGTGCCATCCGGCAGGAGCCCCGCCGGTTCGGCGGCATCCTCCTCTTCGAGGACGCGCCCGAGGAGCCTGTTCACGATATCCTGCAGCGTTACGATACCCGCGGTCCCGCCATACTCGTCGATCACGACCGCCATCTGGACGTGATTCTCCTGCATGCGCGTCAGGACCTCCGACACCGCCAGGGTTTCCGGCACGAGTGTGGATTCCATCATCAGATCCCGCAGGTTCAAGTCGTGCTCCGCGAGGGCAACCCCGGGCGCTGATCCGTTCGCCGCGAACGCCGTCGCGCCGTTCGCCGAGACGACATCTCGGCCACGCTGCTCGGCGCGAGCCAGGAACAACGGCAGGATCCGCTTGATCTTGATGATGCCGATGATGTTGTCGTTGTCGCCTTCGTACACCGGCAACCGCGTGTACGACGTTTCGGACGCCATTCGCATGACCTCGTCGAGCGTCGCGTCGACCGCGATGGCCGTGACCTCGGTTCGCGGCACCATCACGTGCCGAGCCTGCAGGTCGGTGAAGCTGAACGCGCGATCGACGATATCGTGGGCGGATTGGGTTACCAGGCCCGCCTCGCGACTGGCATCCAGCGCGATCATCAGCTCCTCGGCCGACTGCACCAGCTCGTGTCCCTGCGCGGGCTCGAATCCAAGCAGGCGCACGGTCTGGTTGCCGACCCGGTTCAACCCGTTGATCACGGGCCGGAACACCATCAGAAACCAGTGGATCGGCTCGCCGACGAGCAGTGCCGTTTCTTCCGGGCGCTGCAGCGCGAGGCTCTTGGGTGCCAGCTCACCGAGCACGATGTGCAGGGTGGTCACGATCGAGAACGCCACCACGAACGAGATCGTGTGCATCACGGTCGAGCTGACGCCGAAGGGGAGACGTTCGATCAGGGGGTGGAGGACATGCGCGAGGGCCGGCTCGCCGATCCAGCCGAGGGCAAGGCTGGCCATGGTAATACCGAGCTGGGTGGCGGCGATGTAGGTGTCGAGGTGGTCGATGCGGTCGAGCACCCGGGTGGCGCCACGATTGCCTTCCGCGGCGAGTTGCTGGACGCGGGTGCGGCGCACGGAGACGAGGGCGAATTCTGTTGCGACGAAGAAACCGTTCAGCAGGACGAGCACTACGATGGCTACGAGCCCGAACGCGGTACTAATGGGGTCCTCCAGACCAAAACCGGGCGGCGCAATTGCTGTGCCCACCCACGCATCGCTTCGATGAGGGCCATCGTTGAGAAGACGGAGTGCGCGCGCCGCGTTTGCTACCGTGTATCGTAGCGGATTCTCCCCGCAATCTCAACGGATTCGCGCCGCACGTACAGCCCCGGCCGATACGCATGCTACGATCGTTCCCGAGTGCGCCCGCGGCGGGCGGAAAGGGGTATCGCAACGGCATGAATCCGGGTGGCACAGTCACATCCGGCGCGGGCGGCAGACTGGCCGGCCTGCTGTCCTCGCAGGTGCGCGCCCGGGTGCTGACCTGGAGCTTGACGCACCCTGACATCTCGTTTTCGCTGACCGAGATGAGCCGCGCGCTCGACCTGGCCGTCAGCAGTGTCCAGCACGAGTGCTACAAGCTCCTCGAGCTCGGGCTCTACCGCGTGCGCCGCGATGGCGCTTCGCGTCGGTACGTGTTGCAGGCACAGGACCCGCTGGTACCTGGGCTGCGCGACCTCGTCGTCGCGGAGGTCGGGTTGCCGGTCGCGATTCGCGATGCGCTGATCGACCTGCCCGGGCTCTCCGCGGCGACACTGCTGGGCGATGTCCCGGCACGCCGGGACGCGACCGCGCTGGTGCTCATTGGCGAGCTGGATCTCGATACGGTGGAACTGGCTCATCGCCGGGTCTGCTGGCTGATCGATGCCCCGGAGGACGCCGTCGAGCTGGTCTTTTTCCTGCCAGGCGACTGGCTGGCGCGCCGGGACGCCGGCCACCCCCTGGTGCGCCGGTTGCTCGACCTCTCTGTCCGTGCCGCCTTCGGCGAGGTGCAGGCGGACGAGACTGGTGATTGAGGGAAACATGCCGGTCCAGACCCAACGTCATTCAGAGCGAAGCGATGAATGACGGGTTGGTCGTTGACTATGGGAAGCGATTTTTCCGGGAGAACTCCGCGTGACCAACGATCGAACACCCTCACCCACCTTGGTCGTCGGTCAGTCCGGCGGCGCCACCGCGGTCATCAACGCCAGTCTTGCGGGCGTCCTCGATGCCGCCACCGGCAGCGATGAGGTCGGTCGCGTGCTCGGCATGCGCAACGGTATCGAAGGGCTCCTGAGCGAATCGCTTGTCGATCTGGGATATCTCGATTCCGTCCAGCGGGATACCCTGCGCCGCACGCCGTCGGCTGCGCTCGGCACCGGCCGATACAAGTTGCAGGACACGGATCTCGACCCCATCCTCGACATCTGCGCCCGCCACAACATTCGCTGGTTCCTCTATATCGGCGGCAACGACTCCGCCGACACCGCCCTGCGCCTCGCCCGGCACGCGGAGGCGCGGGGCAGCGAGCTCCGCGTGATGGCGATTCCCAAGACGATCGACAACGACCTGCCGGAGATGTACGCCTGTCCCGGCTACGGCTCCATCGCCCGGTACCTCGCCAACGCCACCCGCGACGCGATCTTCGATACCATCGCCTCGCCCCAGCTCTATCCGGTCAAGTTCATCGAGGTGATGGGACGCGATGCCGGATGGGTCACCGCCGCCTGCACCCTGGCCTGCACCGGCGACGACGCGGATATCGCGCCTCTGCTGCTGCTGCCCGAGCGTCCTCCGGCGAGCACCGCCGAGGTGCTGGAGCTGGTTCGCGACGATGTCGCCCGGCGCGGGTGGTCGGTGGCTGTCGTTCCGGAGACGCTGCGGGATGCCCAGGGGCGGCATCTTGGCGGTGACGAGCCGGACTATGTCGATGCCTTCGGCCATGCCTACTACCCCAGCACCGGCGCGGCCCTCGCGCGACTGCTGACCGCCTCGGGCACTCGTGCCCGCTACGAGAAACCCGGCACCGCGGCGCGAATGTCGATCTCGATGGCATCGCCGGTCGATCTGCAGCATGCCGCGGCGCTGGGTCGACTCGCCGCCGAGCGCGCGCTCGGCGGTGATACGGCCGGTATGGCGGCGCTGCAGTCGCTCGCGAACGGCCGGTCGAGCATGTCGATCGTTCCCGTCGAACGAGTCGCCAATCGCGTTCGCGTGCTCGACGACGCGTATATCGGGACCGATGGGCACAGCGTCACCGCCGCCTTCGTTGCCTACGCCATGCCATTGCTTGGCCCCGACCCGTTCCCGCCGTACTTTCGCCTGCGCGGCTGACGCATCTGCCGGTTTGCCGGACACCGTATACTCTGCCAAGGTGGGAGACGCCAAACGCGCGATCCGATCACACGCCCGGGCCTCGGGGTCCGGTGCTGCAAGGGACGTTGACGATGACGGATGCGAATCACCCCCGATCACCCCGGGGACCCCGCGGCAACTCTGCCCATTCCGGGTTGACCGAGCTGATCCACCACGAGCGCGCTGTCCCGCAGCCGGTGGCCGGCGTCATCCACGCCGGAGAGACCGAGCTCGACCTCGATCCGACCGAAACCTGGGAGATCGAGCAGGGGACCGACGTGCTCTGCGAGGACGGTGACAAGATCGGCGAGGTGGTCGACATCCTGCCGGGGTATCTCGTGGTCGAACAGGGGTTCTACGACCCCAGCGATATCTACGTTCCGATCGGCCTCGTTGCCCGGCACGACGACGTCAGTCTCACTCTCGCCATCACGGCAGAGGAGTTCGAGCAGCGCGACTGGTCCGAACGACCGGAAACCGGCGATCCCGACGACGACACGACGGAGACCTGACGCGATCGAGGCGCGCCAGCGCCAGGGAGGCATCGTGGAGCGCGGCGTCGCTCGCAACCTGCTCGGGCGCCTCAACGCCCGTCCGCCGGGCGATATCGCTCGCATCGGCGAGCGGTGGCTGGTGCCGCTGCGCGGCAACGATGTGCGGCGTCACGTTGGGACGCTCTACCGCACGATGACGGATATCCGGGCCGCCCGCATGTTCTACGCTGGCCTCACCCCGGTGCCGGCCGCCATCGTGCGATCCCTCGCGCTCGGCGGCGGCGAGCTCCACACCCTGGCCGACATCGCCACGCAGATCGAGCGTCCGGAGAACAGCACCCGCGACGGCGCGGTGTCGCTCTTCAACGCCGGTGTCCTGGCCCGGGAGGGCGATCGCCAGGAGCTCCCCATCGGCGCCATTCCCCGCCTGTTCCTCCCTCGCGAGCTGGAGCAGGTCTTCGCCCGAGTGCTGGACGAGATCGAGCTCGGCGACATGCGCCACGAATCGTTGCGCTCACTCTTCGCCATTCTCGACGACAGCGACATCGAGGCGGCGGCCCAGGCGTGGGCCATGCAGGTCATCCCCGGTATTCGCGGCCGGAACGAGCTGGTCGAGGAATTGCTGCAGCGCATCGACGACCCGGATCGTGTCCGGCGGGTGTCGGCATCGTTGGGGAGCGAGGCGCAGGCGCTGTGGGTCGCTGTTCGCGATGCGTCCGAATCCGGCGGCGGTCTGCCGTGGCACGACGCGCTGGTTGCCGCCGGTCTGCTGGATGCCCGCGAGGCCATGCCGTCTAGCGCCGGAGCGGCCGATCGTATTCGGGAGGTGCTGCGCGAGGTCGAGCAGTCCCTGCTGGTGTGGCACTCGTACGACAATGCCGGCGAGCGCTGGTTGTTCGTCCCCCACGAGATTCGCAACCCCGGCACGCGCCTGCGCAACCTGCCACTGGAACCGCTCACGCCGGTGCCCGAGAGCGAGGTGACGGTTGACGCCCCGTCGCACCCGCACGCCGTCGCCTGGGATGTGCTGACCGTGCTGCGGGAGCTGGCAAGTCACCGGTCGCCGGTGTGGCAACCTGGCGAGCCACCAGCGCGCAGCTGGCAGCGGCAGGTCAACCCCCGGCTCTGGACCGCCGGCGATGGCGCGCCGCCGGATGGCTATGCCGGCTTCCTGTTGTCGCTTGCGCACCAGGTTGGTCTCATTGCGCCGGACGAAAAGCCGGCGAGCGTGGGCGCGGACAAGGGCGCCTTCCGGCCCCGTGTCACCGACACGGTGCGTGGTTGGCGCTCGCGTTCGTTCTCCGCGCAGACCGGCACCCTGCGCGACGCCTGGCGCGAGCACGGAACCTGGGTCGAGGGGCGCGAGCGCGACGAGATCGAAGTCTGGGGAACCGCCTGGCCCGCCGTGCGCTCCACCCTGCTCGCGGCGATCGGGACGCTGGAGCCCGGTGCCTGGTACCGGCATCGAGACCTTGCCCAGCATCTCGCGGCGCAGCACCCATCCTTGCTCGGCAGCGCGTTTACGGTCGCATCGGCGCGTGGCGGCGAATCGGATGGCGGTCGCGAGGGGCGCATCGCCCGGATCGCGCGGGTGATCGCGATCGAGCTGGATACGGCGTTTCGCTGGTTCGGGCTCGTCGAAGGTGGCACCATTGAGGCCGGTGCCGGACGGGCGAGCGTGCTGCGCCTCAGCGAGGCCGGGCGTCTCGCCAGCGAGCGGCCGGATGTTGTGCCGGCCGACGACGCACGACTGCCCGCCGCGCCCGTGCCAGACGACAACGACCCGGCGCTGACGGTGACCGACACCGGCGTGATCGACTTGCTTCGGCCCGCCCCGCTGCATATCTGGTCGCTGTCGGCGTTTTGCGATCAGGTGCAGCTCGCTCCGGTGCCACGCTACGAAATCTCGAAACCATCGCTCGGCCGGGCGCTGGCGGCGGGATTCGATCTCGATCAGGTCGTGCAGTATCTCGAACGCCAGTCGGAGCTGCCCTTGCCGGAACGGGTGGCCATGAACCTGCGCGAATGGACCGCCGGCTACCGGCGCGTGCGGATGCGGCGGCTGCTGGAGCTGCAGCCGGACGACCCCGCCCTGCTGGACGACCTCGCCGCCGCACTGGAGCGTGAGGGGTATCAAATTGCGGAGCGCCCGCTGGACGGTGTAACGATCAGGGTATACCTGCCCGAATCCGGAGACGACGGGGCCGTCGTCGAGGACGCGCTCCAACGATCGTTGCGTGCCAGCGGATTTGCCGGCCAATGGCCCCGCCCCGAGGCCGGACCGCGCCGTCCGCGCGACTGAGCCGCCCGGAACACCGGGGTATACTCATGGGTGGTATGTCGCGATCGCACCGCCCTCCGCTACCTGTCCCGCGAATCCCCACAATATCGACACAGGGTCGCCCCTGCCAAATTGATGCTCGAAAGGAACACCCATCCATGACCGACATCGCAGCCGACCGTCCCCGCGCGATCCCCGCGGACATGCAGGAGGTGCGCGTCCGATTCGCGCCGAGCCCCACGGGCTCGCTCCACATCGGCGGCGCCAAACTGGTGATGTACGACGTCCTGTTCGCCCACGGCCAGGCCCGTCGCGAGGGCAAGCGGGGCACCTTCGTCCTGCGTATTGAGGACACCGACCAGAAGCGCTTCGTCGAGGGCACGGTCGAGAACCTGATGTCGGAGCTGCGTTGGCTCGGGCTCGAGTGGGATGAAGGCCCGGATGTCGGCGGCCCCTGTGGACCCTATGTCCAGAGCGAGCGCACGCATCACTACAAGGAGGCCGCCGAGCAGCTGATCGCTTCCGGACACGCCTATCGCTGCTTCTGCTCGCCCGAGCGCCTCAAGGCAGTCCGGGAGGATCTCCAGAAGCGCGGCTTGCCTCCCGGGTACGACCGGCATTGCCGCAACCTGTCCCCCGACCAGGTGCAGGCAAAGCTCGACGCCGGCGAGAGCCACGTCGTGCGGTTCAGGATGCCCCGCGAGGGCGAGACCATCGTCCCCGACCTGCTTCGGGGCGATATCACCTACGAAAACGAGAAGCTGGAGGATCTCGTCATCCTCAAGTCGGACGGCTTCCCGACCTATCACCTCGCCGTGGTGGTGGATGACCACGAGATGCAGATCACCCACGTCACGCGCGGCCCGGAATGGATCCCGACCGCACCATTGCACGTCCGCCTCTACGACGCGCTCGGTTGGGAGATGCCGATCTTCGCGCACATGCCGCTCATCCTTGCGCCGACCGGCGGCAAGCTCTCAAAACGGCACGGCGGGGCGTCCCTCACCGAGTTCCGCGAGGGCGGCTACCTGCCCGAGGCGCTGCTCAACTACCTCGCCCTGCTCGGCTGGAGTCTCGACGGCGAGACCGAGATCTTCACCATGGACACCTTGCTGGAGCACTTCACGCTCGAGCGGGTGAGTTCTTCGCCGGCGACCTTCGACCGCGACAAGCTCGACTGGATGAACCAGTACTGGATCAACCACCTGCTAACGGTCGACGACCTCGCCACGCGCTGCCTGCCCTTCCTGATCGACGCCGGCACGATTGAGGACGGCCCCGCCGACGCGACCCACCCGCGCTACGACGATGTGGAGACCGCATCCGCGCTGCTGAAGGACCGCGTCCGACTGCTCACCGAAGCGCCGGACCTGATGAGCTACTTCCTGCAGGACACCCTGCCGGACTACGATGCGGCCCTGCTGATCCCGAAGAAGGCGGACGCCGCCACCGCGCTCCGGGCGCTGGAGGCGGTCGCGAGCGTGGTGTCAGACGTCGACCTCGCCGACGAGGAGGCAACCGAGGCACGGTTCCGCGCGCTCGCGGACGAGCTTGGGCTCAAGGCGGGACAGCTCTTCATGCCGATTCGCGTTGCCGCCACCGGCCGCACGCAGTCCCCGGGCCTGTTCGAGACGCTGCGCGCCATCGGGCAGGACCGCGTCGAAAGCCGCGTCGCCCAGGCCATCGACAAGCTCAAGGCCACAAACCAGGTATAGGGGAGGGCCCACCCGCGCTCGCCAGTGCGCTGGAAGACGCACATCGGCGCGGGCAATTCCCTTCCGGTATTCGCACAACCTCCGGATCAACAGGTGTACGGGCCGGTCGCGTATCCCGGACCTGCTGCCTGCGGGGTCGCAACGCGAATTGACGTCATCCATGAAATGACCGATACAGGTTCACGAAACGCCTGGATGTGGGGCCGGGCAATCGCCGACACACCGTCCGCACCTCTCGCGTATGGGCCGGTCTCGTGCCGGTCCGGCGTGTGAAGCGCGGCATTTGACAATTCTCCAACCAATACGTGCCTGGCACAGAGGAAGATCATCTACATGATCGAACAGAACGGCCACCAACCAGCTTCAACCACCATCACCCTCGTCCGCCACGGGGAGACCGACTGGAACGCCCAGCGGCGCATGCAGGGCCGCACCGACATCCCCCTCAACGCCAACGGTCGCGGCCAGGCCGCGCTCGTCGCCCAGCGACTCGAGGGCACGCAGTGGGACGGCATCGTCAGCAGTCCGCTGGTGCGGGTGATGGATGTTTCCCGCGCGATCGCCCAGGCGATCCAGTTCTCCGAAGACGCCATCATCAAGCGGTCCGATCTCGTCGAACGCGGCTTCGGCGAGGCCGAGGGTATGACCCTCGCCGAGCGCACCGAGCGCTTTGGCCCCAACGGCACCATTCCCGGACTTGAGACCTATGAGGAGCTGGATGCGCGGGTTATGCAGGCGCTGCGGGAGATAGAGGCGCATTTCCGGTCGCGCCGCGTGCTCGTCGTCGCCCACGGCGGCGTTATCACCGGCGCCCTGGAGCAGCTCACGAACGGCGAGCTCGGCCACGGCAAGATCTTCATCGCCAACGTCAGCCTCACCACGATCCGTGTCACCGGCGACCAATGGGAGCTGGACACGGTCAACGACTACGCGCACCTGCTCGGCACCGAATTCGAGCCGATCGCCGCGCCGGTCACCGGCTCCGGTCAGGCCAGCGTGCGTAGGTAGACAGTGGCGTTGCTGAATCGGAGTCAACGCGCTTCACTACCACGTCACGCCGAGTTTGCCGAGGTGTCCCCGCGCGAAGCGCACGGCAGCGAAGCTGTCGCATCGTTGGTGATCTCCGTCATCGAAATCCCGCCGCCATCGTGATTGCGTTTCGCGCAGGGGTATTGCCACGCTGCTTCGACGTTTGGTCTACGGCCGTCGCTCGGAATGATGGTACTCTCGCTGGCCCCAGTGTCTCTTGCCGAGACCCGTCGCGTAGTGGCAAGCGTCGCCAAGGCGCCCGACGGTCTCTGGCATCGGCCACCATGCGGAGTGAATCCGCTACCCCCGTTCCAGGTACCGCTCCCGCTCCCAGTTGGTCACCACGCTGTCGTAGGTCTCCTGCTCGACCCGTGCCGCGTTCAGGTAGTGCGCGTGGACCGTCTCGCCGAACACCTCCCGGGCCAGGTTGCTGCAGGCCCAGAGGTCGATCGCCTTGTACAGCGCCGAGGGGATGCGTGGCGCTCCCGTCGCCGTGTAGCCGTTGCCGATGAACTCCGCCGGCGGCTCGATCTGCCGCTCGATGCCGGTCAGCCCGGCACCAAGCACCGCGGCGAAGGCGAGATAGGGGTTGCTGTCCGCGCCGGGCAATCGGTTCTCGATGCGCAGCGCATTGCCGCGACCGACGACGCGTAGCCCGCAGGTGCGATTGTCCCGCCCCCACACGACGTGGACCGGCGCCCAAGATGCCGTCGCGAAGCGCTTGCAGGCGTTGACGGTGCCCGCCATCAGCAGCGAGAGCTCCCGCGCGCCGGCGATCATCCCGCCCAGGAACCATCGCATCGTATCCGACATCTCGCCGCTGCCCTCGCCGGCCGGGAACGCGCTTGCGTCTCCACGCCACAGGCTGACGTGGATGTGCCCGCTGGAGCCGGTCCACGTGTGGTGCGGCTTCGCCATGAATGTGACCGCGCGATCCTCCTGCCAGGCGATCTCCTTCGCGCCGTGTTTGAACAGTGCCGCCCGGTCGGCCGATTCCATCGCGGTGTCGTGGTGGATGTTGATCTCGTGCTGGCCCGGCGATGCCTCGCCTTTCGAGAACTCGATGGGGATGCCCGCTTCGGTCATCTGGTTGCGCAGACGGCGGTAGATCGGCTCCGCCTTGCTCGCCTGGAACAGCTGGTAGTCCTCGTTGTACCAGCCGAACGGCGTCGGGATGGCATGACCGCCGTCGCGAATCTCGTCGTACGCCTCGCGGAGCAGGTAGAACTCCAGCTCGGTCGCCATCCTCGGGGTGAACCCGAGCGCGTTCGCGCGCTCGACCTGCTGGCGCAGGATCGTTCGTGGCGCGACCTCGACCGTCACCCCGGTTGGCTCATCGACCGCGTCGCAGAGGACCAGCGCGGTGCGTTCGAGCCACGGGATCACCCGCAGCGTCGACCAGTCGGGGCGGGCGAGGTAGTCGCCGTAGCCGCTCTCCCAGTCGATCGCGCCGAATCCCTCCGGCGTGGTGAGCTCCATGTCCGTCGCGAGCAGGTAGGTGCAGAAGTGGGTGCCGTGCTCCAGGCAGTGATCCCGGAAATGGTGGCCGGTGACGCGCTTGCCCACAAGCCGGCCCTGCATATCGGGGACCGCGGTGATGACCGTGTCGATCTCGCCGGACTCGATCGCCCTCGTCAAATCCCCGCGCGTGATCTTGCCACCCTGCACCATATGCCCTCCCGTGCCGTCGCCATTGCCGTGCCGATGGACGGGATTGTCGTGGTGGCCGGGTTCGTATGTCAACGGCGCCGGGCAGGGTGAATGTCAGGTTCCGCCGATCCGTCGCGTGGGCGTCCCTGGGGGCAACGGGCGCCCACGCGGCCGTTACGACCCTTCCTCGTGGCCGTCTGAGAGAGCGGCGGAGCAGGTGTTGACCGCATCTTCGGCCGGTTTGCCGATGAACTGGAACCCCGTGTCCGCGAGCGGATCGTCGAGTGGGTGGATGTCCGCGACCCACCAGAACAGGCCATCCCCAACACGGCCGTAGTAGTCGCATGACGCTTCGAGGAAGGTACGCTGCGATTCGAGATTGAGGGTGCTCGAGTCCGGGTCGGACCAGGTCCACGGCGCATCGTAGACGCCGGATTGCGAGCTGATGCCAACCTCGGTGAAGTACACCGGTTTGCCGGGGAATCGTTCGCGGAGCGCAACGAAAAGGGGCGAGTGCTCTTCAAACGCCGCCACCAGGTCGGTAACCGGACTGCCGTCGTCGACGCCGTGTAGCGGGTAGTAGGCATCGATGCTCAACAGATCCAGTGTCTCGAACCACGCCGGCGGCGCAGAGACGCGATCCCAGTTCTGGCCATATGTGAGGCCAACACCGGAGTTGCCGAGCATATCCCGCGTCGTGTCGATCAGCTCCATCCAGGCGCGGTCGTACGCTTCTGTCTCCAGTGACGAGAATTCCGAGCCTATCACGAACCAGCTCGCGTTCTCCTCACCCGCCAGCTCGACCCACGGTGCGAGCAGGGCGGTGTACCGTTCGAACCACAGGTCCGGGTTTTCGGGGGCAATCGACCCGCGCCAGGCGCCCTCGGCCATGAGGTGCCGCTCATCCATCAGTGGCTTGTACATGACTGCCAGGCCGCGCGCCGTTGCCTGGCGCGTGAGGTACCGGAGATCCGCGAGCGTTGGGGTGATTGCGTCGTCCGGCCGTGGATCGGAGCTGGTGGCGTGGTCCTGCGTGAACGGGATCACGAGGCAGATGGCGTTGTCGCCGGCGTCGCGTCGCGCGTCCAGCAAGCGCCGCACCGCGGCACGATCGCCGGCATCCTCACCCTTCACGTACAGGGTCACGCCGATCGGGAAGTCGGGTTGCGTGCGGGATTGCCGGTGTGTGGGCAACGAACGAGCGAGAACGGTGGGCGAGATCGCGCTGGCCACCAGGCCGGCGACCAGCGCACCGGCCACGGTGCGACGATTCAGCATGGGGTCATCTCTCTCCTGTTGAGGTGGCAAGTGGCCTGTTCAGCGACCTGCCTGGGGCGACAGAGACGCTCGACGGTTCCCAGTCGGCAACGCGGCTCGAAGCGGCTTCTTCGAATAGGTGCGTTCGGGGCGTCTTGTCCCAGTAGGTTTTCCGGCCGAGCACCAGCTCCCGCATGGCCTTGTACGACGCCGCCGTCCCGACCACCGCCCAGTGGACAGGCAGCAGTACAAGCCACGACCACAGCGCGAACTGTTGAGTTCTCAGGATCGCATACATGGCGGCCACGACGAACAGGACATTTGCCAGCAGGCAGATCGTGCCGAGGTAGAAGGCGGCCAGTGGCGTGATCTCTCGGATGACCCCGAGCGGGTGAACGGTATAGGTAAGGGTCATGGCCCAGAAGAACGGCGCGATCAGCGACGCTGGCAACGCCGCCAGGATCATGGTCAGGAACGACACGCTGCCTCGCACGCCGAGATCGCGGAACAGCGCGACGGGGTGCCGGAGGTGAGCCGAGGCGGTGACGGAATGTCCCTTGATCCAGCGGGACATCTGGTTGCGTTGCTGGCGAAAGGTGCCAGTCGCCTCTTCGAGCGTCGTCGACGGCAGGATCCGGACCCGATGCCCGGCACGGCGCAGCTTGACGCCGAGATCGAGGTCTTCCGTCACGTTGTACGGGTCCCACCATCCGACATCCTTGAGGGCCGCCACGCGCAGGTGATTCGAGGTGCCGCCAAGCGGAACGACGCTGTTGGTGGCGCACATGCCCGGCAAAATGAGCGCGAAGTGATTGGCGTAGGACGCCGCCATCATTCGGGTGAGCCAGTTTTGCCCGGCGTTCCACCACCGAAGCTCGGCCTGGAAGCAGGACGCCTCCGGATACGCCGCGAAGGCGGTGGCCGCCTTGCGAAGCTGATCGCGGTCGGGGATGTCCTCGGCGTCCCAGATGACGCAGTACTCGCTGTCGACCAGGCCGTGCTCCACCGCGTACATCAGGGCCCGGGGTTTCCCCTTGAGACCCGGCATCCAGCTGAGTGGTACGACCACCGGCAGCATCGTGTCGGGGAGCGTCAGCCGATCGGCGGCGTCGCGGGTGTCGGTGTCGTCCTCCTCCATCAGCAGCAGGATGCGCAGGCGGTCCGGCGGGTAATCCATCAGCCGCAGCCGGTCGACCAGTTGGGCCAGCACCTTCGACTCGCGGTAGCACGGCACCAGCGCGGTGTAC
>JAUIGA010000037.1 GCA_030430125.1 Chloroflexia bacterium
GGTTCTGTGTCGCCGCGGTCACCGTACAAGCAACGACCTTGTCGCCTTCGGTTTTGACATCCGCGACGGCGCACGGGGTCTCCATCGGCGCATGGGACAAGTGCGGAACTGAATAGTCTGCCTTGTGGACCTTTGTCGAATCTGCAATCACTCCAGGGGCGTCGCCGTGGTTGCGCACCATTTTTCCTGGCCGGTTCGCCGACTCGGCAAGCGTCTTGGCAAATTCGTCGGTGTCATAGGATGCGTTGCTGCCGTCTTCCCATTCGATTTCCAAAGCGTCACGCCCCTTCCATGCCGCCCAGGTGCTGTTTGCACAACTGCTCCGGGTGACCGCCCTCAAATCGTCGGACCATGCCAGCGTGCGTGCAGTCGCAGAGTCACTTGAGCATTCGACCGTAGAAGCGATCGAAAGCGTCCGGCGACTCGCGCTCGAGTTGCGGCCACCATCCCTGGACGACCTTGGGTTGTGGGCCGCGTTGGGGGATCTGGCGCAGCGGTACGGCGAGCAGCACGACCTCGATGTCACCTACGACTGGCAGGGTCCGAGAGAACGCCTGCCCGCCGAGCTTGAGCTTGTGCTCTATCGGATCGCCCAGGAGGCCGTGACCAACGTCGTCAAGCATGCCCGGGCCAGTCGCGCCTCGATCGACGTCGAACGCCAACGCGACGAGGTAACGATCACCATCACGGACAATGGGGTGGGTATCGATTCTGGCATCGCGCCGGTCCGCGACGAGCGTGGACTCGGTCTCGGCATTTTCGGCATGGTTGAGCGGACGACCCTGGTCGGGGGGTATCTTCGGGTAGTTCCGGCAAGCCCCAGGGGAACTTCGATCGTTGCGGTCGTGCCATTGGCGCACGCAGAGCGGATCATGGAGCGGTCATCGCCGCGTTGAGAGGTGCACAGTCAGTAATGGACACAACAGCCGGGATGACCGAACTTCCGACATCCAGAATTCGCATCCTGCTCGCGGACGACCACGGTGTCGTGCGCGCTGGATTGCGGGCATTGCTCGAAGCACAGCCGGACATGGTGGTGGTTGCCGAGGCCGAGGACGGTGTCGAGGCGCTTGCGCAGACGGCAGCCCACAAGCCAGGCATCGTGATTGCGGACCTTTCCATGCCGCACGGTGGAATGGAAGCAATCTCCGCAATTACTGGCCTGGACATCGGCGCGCGGGTACTGGTGCTGACGGTACACGCCGAGGAGCGATACCTGTTGCCGGTGCTGGAGGCCGGAGGGTCGGGATATGTGCGCAAGTCGAGCGCGCACACGGACCTCCTCGATGCGATTCGCACTGTCGCGAGAGGTGAGGTGTTTCTCGATCCAGCCGCGACGAAGACGCTGCTGCGCGGCTACCTTGGTCGGGCCCGAATCGGCGAAGAGCTGGACATTGGCGAGGTCCTCTCCGAGCGCGAGCGCGAGGTGGTGAAGCTGACCGCAGAGGGCTATACGGCCCAGCAGGGGGCTGAAATGCTGTCGCTTTCCCCAAAGACGGTCGAAACCTATCGGCATCGGGCGATGCAGAAGCTGGGACTCACCAATCGGGCCGAGCTGGTGAGGTACGCGTTGCGTGCTGGATTGTTGTCGGAGGAGAGCGTGTAGGGGATTTCCTCGCACCTGTCAGGAATACCCTGATCAGACCGACCGGAAGACACAAATCTTCCCTGTCGTGCCGGTACGGCGGAGCTTCCTAGAATCGAAGTTGAGAAGCATTCGCGGCTATGCGCCCAATGGCAGCGATATGCAACTCGCAGGCAACAACGCCTGCCGGCATTATGTACCGGCCACTGGTCCAAGACGAGGGAACATTCGATGGCAATGAGCAGTCATTCACTAACCGGTCGTCCTTACGGGTCGACTGGGCAGGGTATGCCCAGCGCGACGGTGCATCCGGGCTGGCTCGCGCCGATGTCCGTTCCCGTCGAAGACGAGCACGCCTCGCCGGAAGTCCTGTTTGATGTTTTCACGCAGATACTCAAGATCGCCGGCGCGCTGGATCGGTCCGCATCCGACGCGCTCGAAGATCTGCACCTGACGGCCGGTGCGTTCAACGCGCTGGTTGAGCTCGGCAAGGTCGGCGACCGAGGGATCGCGCCGTCCGAACTGGCCCGACGGCTCGCGGTGGCGCGCAGGACCGCGACACTGTATGTTGATATCCTGACGCGACAGGGGTGGGCAGTTCGGGAATCGCACCCCGAAGATCGACGGATGGTCCTGGCGCGATTGAGCGAGAAGGGGCAGGCGCTGCTCGACAACGAGGGCGAGCGATACCAGCGACGCCTTGCCGATCTGCTCGGCGAGATGTCCCCCGATCAGGCTGACCGGCTTCGCCAGCTGCTCGCTCAGATCACTTCAGAGATACGCGTCTGACCGAAGCGCCGGAGCGTATCCAGAACTGGCGAGTTGCTCGGAGCGTGCCTTCGTGCGTGTGCAGCACCTCGGTCCGTGTCACGGATCGAGGTGCTGTTGTTCCGTATCGCAACGTTGCGGCGTCGTGGCGACGGGCAGTCCGTCGGCTCCGCGGAACACCAGCAGCGTGCGTCCAGGAACCTGCACGATGCTGCCTTCTACTCGGCATTCACCTAGATTCTCGGTGGGACTCTCCGTCGAAAGGATGAGCTCCCAGACTGCCTGTCCCGTATCACCATTCGGGTCGGGGAGTGTTACCTCGATCGGTGCGGCAGCTGGGTGCATGATCACCAACAGCGACGACGTGCGAATCTCGCCTCCGAGCTCGTCCTGCTCGTCGATCGCAGTGCCGGACAGGCGGAAGATCAGTGGCGATTCTCCCGGATTCACCCAGTCGTCGTGCACCAATTCCCGTCCATCGGGCTTGAGCCAGGCAACGTCCTTGAGCGTATCTGGTGTGTCAGGCTGCCCCTGGAAGTAGCGGCGCCGGCGAAGCAGCGGCTCACTGCGTCGCAATGCGATGAGTGACCTGGTGAACTCAAGGAGCGACCGATCCTCATCGTCTGGATCCCAGGGCATCCAGGTCGTCTGGTTGTCTTGTGCGTAGGCGTTGTTGTTGCCGCACTGGGTTCGGTTGGATTCGTCGCCATGAGCGAGCATTGGCACCCCCTGCGCAAGCATCAGGGTCGCCAGCAGGTTGCGCTGGGCTCGGGTCCGCAGGTCGCGTATCGCGGGATCGTCAGATGGCCCCTCGACGCCGAAATTGGCGGACAGGTTGAAATCGTGGCCGTCACGGTTCTCTTCGTGGTTGGCTTCATTGTGCTTGTCCCGATAGGAAACGAGATCTCGCAAGGTGAATCCATCGTGCGCGACCACGAAGTTCACACTCGCGCGCGGGCCGCGACCGGACGAGCCGAAGATGTCGGATGACCCGGCCATCCGGTAGGCCATCTCGGCGGGATCGCGGCTCTCTTGCAGCCACCATCCACGCACGTCGTCGCGAAAGCGGTCGTTCCATTCGGACCACAGCGCCGGGAACGACCCGGTCTGGTATCCACGCGGACCAAGATCCCACGGCTCGGCAATCAGCTTCACGCCCGACAGCACGGGATCCTGATGGATTGCGTCGAAGAAGCCACTGCCCGGGTCGAATGCGGGGTGTTCCCGGCCGAGTGTCACCGCCAGGTCAAATCGGAATCCGTCGACATGCATGTCCTCCACCCAGTAGCGAAGACTGTCGAGCACCATCTTGATCACCTGCGGCTCAGCGAGATTGAGTGTATTTCCGGTGCCCGAATAGTTGGTGAACTCCAGCCGATTATCTGGAGACAGCCGGTAGTATGCCGCGGTGTCGGCGCCCTTCCAGCTCAGCGTGGGACCGAGGTGGTTCCCCTCGCATGTGTGGTTGTACACCACGTCGAGGATAACCTCGATTCCGGCCGCATGGAGTTCCTTGACCATGCGTTTGAATTCCGCAACCTGGGCCAGCGGGTCCGCGCTGCTCGCATACCGAGGCTCAGGGGTGAAGAAGTTGAGGGTGCTGTAGCCCCAGTAGTTGGTCAGGCCGCGCTCGATGAGGAATGCGTCGTCGACGAAGGCATGGACCGGGAGCAGTTCGACCGCGGTCACGCCGAGACTGATGAGGTAGTCGATGCTGGCCTCGTGACTCAGACCGAGCCACGATCCCCGCATCGGCTCAGGGATGGCGGGATTGAGTTGCGTGAACCCCTTGACGTGGACTTCATAGATAATCGATTCGTTCCAGGGAACTCGCGGACGCCGGTCCCCGTCCCAATCGAACTCCCCGCCCGAGACGACAGCCTTTGGCACGAATGCGTCGTTCTGTCTGTCGTCGATAGACAGGTCATCCCGGGATCCCATCACGTGCGAGAACACGGCCGGATTCCAGGTGACCTGTCCGTCGATCGCACGAGCATACGGGTCGAGAACAACCTTGTTCGGGTTGAACTGATGCCCGGCCTCGGGTTCGTAGGGCCCGCTGAAACGGTAGCCGTAGCGCGTGCCGACGTGCACACCTGGCAGGTACACATGCCAGATGTCGTTGGTGCGTTCCACGAGCGGGATCGTGCGTTCGGGGCGCTCAACGTCCTCACCGTACAGGCAAAGCGTCACACCTGTTGCGTGTCGCGAGAAGACGGCGAAATTGGTTCCTTCACCATCCGACGATGCGCCGAGTGGTTCGGGGCGTCCCGGACGGGGTGTCCCGAACTCCTCCCGCTGGGTCATGTTCTCTTGCCTCACCACCGGTCACGGCACAGCGGTGCCAACGTGTCGGCATCGTACCGTCAGGCCGTCTGGCCCTCCGGTGTTCGGGACTCCTCGCCCGCTTCGACCAGATGCACCTCGATCAGCTCGAATCGGTCAGATTCGTCGAAGTGCCGCTCTTCAACGATGCGCACGGCTTCCGCCGCGGTGTCTGCCTCGAGCGCGTCGGTCTGCTCTTCGCCGCCAAGTTGGTATCGGACGGTGTACTGGTTCATGATCGTACGCTCCCTCGTAGGGTTCCGGCCGGTGCGTCGATGTGTCCTGGAGCCTGAGCGGCCGGTTGCGCGCCAGGCGCGCACCATTCAGTGTACGACGATTTCCTGAACCCCTGAACTTTGCAGCGTGTTCAATGCGTCTGCAAGGTCGTCGGTGCCGGACGCAAAGATCGGTATTGCATCCGGCATATTCGAGAAGTCGAAGGTGCGAATCGCAGCATGCGCCATCTCGATTGCGGCGAGGATGGCATCGCTGCCAGCCCGGTAGTCTTCCACGACAGGAACCGCCCAGGCCGGAATGGTTGTTTCGGCCAGGTATGCGTCAATGGCATCGACAAGCGTGGTGATGCGTGTCGACTCGGCCCTGAGGGCGAGGACATTCCTCGATTGCTCGGAGACCAAGCCCTCGACCAGCTCGGCCGATTCGAGCAAGGCCGCGAGGCGGGGTTCCATGAATGGGCGGAACCCAATGTCGCCTGACCGGGCATCCGGTACCGGGATTGGGGCGAGGGGTACAAGCGCGACACCGATGGTGGTGATCACGAGCAACGGTACGATCACCTTGAGCATGATGGCTGCGATTCTCATGGTCTCGGGCTCCAGGTGGAAGCGAACGCTCGGTGTCTGCCGCGAATGTACGACAATACGACCAGAGACGAGCGGGTAGTGGAGGAGGGAATGCCGCATGACTGTGACGGACATCTCGTTCGAGCGTGGAGCGCCACCACCATCTTCCATCTTGATCGAAGGGGTCGAGCCCCTGGTCGATTGCGGACGGTACCCAATCAAACGGGAGGTTGGGGACAGGCTGGTCGTTTCCGCGGACATCTTTCGGGAAGGGCACGACAAACTCGCCGCCGTGGTGCGCTATCGCACATGGGATTCCGATGCCTGGCACGAGGTCCCCATGCATCCTCTCGAAAACGATCGGTGGGAGGGCGAGTTTCCCCTGCAGCGAAACACGCGGTACATCTATACCATCGCCGCATTTCCGGACACATTCGAATCGTGGCGAGACGAGATCGAGAAGAAGCGCGACGCGGGGTTGGGTCTCGACCTCGAGATCCAGGAGGGTGTGATCCTGCTGGAGGACATGCTCCCGCGAGCGGAAGGGACGGATGCCACCGTCCTGCAACGGGCTGTGGCTTCCGTGCGCAGCGCATCGAACCAGGTGGACGCGGTGGCGGAGATGCTGCGCGACGATGTGATCGCGGCGGCTCATCGGAACCGGTCGAGGGCGGGTTGGGTAACGTATCAACCCGACATGACCGTCATCGTCGATCGTGTCCGCGCCCGATTCGCGGCCTGGTATGAGATGTTCCCGCGCTCGGCCGGTTCGGATCCGGGGCGCGGCGCAACGTTCAAGGAGGTAGAGACACACCTGCCGCGCATCCGCGAGATGGGGTTCGATGTTCTCTACTTCACCCCGATTCACCCGATTGGCGACACGAACCGCAAGGGGAAGAACAACACGCTGAATCCGAAACCCGACGACCCCGGTGTGCCGTATGCGATCGGGAGCGCCGATGGTGGGCACGACGCGATCGAGCCTGGACTTGGATCGGAGCAGGATTTTCGTGACCTTGTCGCGGCGGCGAGCGCGCAAGGGCTGGAGATTGCGCTGGATATTGCGTTCCAGGCGTCGCCTGATCACCCGTGGGCACAATCCCATCCGGAGTGGTTCAATCGCCGTCCGGATGGGTCCATCAAATACGCAGAGAACCCGCCCAAGAAGTACGAGGATATCTATCCGATCAACTTCCAGAACGACGATTGGCAGGGACTTTGGCAGGAGCTCAGGCGCATCATCCTGCACTGGGTGGAACTCGGAGTCAGGACGTTCCGCGTCGACAATCCGCACACAAAGCCGACCGTGTTCTGGGAGTGGCTCATCTCGGAGGTGCAGCGTGATCACCCGGACACGATCTTCCTGTCGGAGGCGTTTACACGTCCCAAGGTGATGAAGACGCTGGCGAAGGCAGGATTCGCCCAGAGTTACACCTACTTCACCTGGCGGAACTTCAAGCAGGAGCTCATGGACTACCTGATTGAGCTCACGCAGACAGAGGTGAAGGAGTACATGCGGGGCAACTTCTTCACCAACACGCACGATATCCTGCCCTATATCCTGCAGGAGGGCGGGCGTCCCGCGTTCCAGACACGGTTGGTGCTGGCCGGTACGCTGTCTTCCGTTTACGGCATCTACAGCGGCTATGAGCTATGCGAGAACACCGCGGTGGCCGGCAAGGAGGAGTACCTCGACTCGGAAAAATACGAGTACAAGGTGTGGGATTGGCAGCGCCCGGGGAACATCGTCGAGTACATCAGTCGATTCAACCGGATACGGCGGGATCATCCGGCCCTGCAGGAGTATGACAATCTGTCGTTCCTGCGGGCGGACAACGACAATGTGCTGTGCTACATCAAGGCGTTGCCGGCTAAGGGCAGCTACGTGATGGTGGCTGTCAACCTGGACCCTTTTCAGCCTCACCACAGCGCCCTGGAAATCCCGCATCACATCCTCGGAACATCCCACAACGATCAAATCCGGGTCACCGAGCTCTTCACTGGTGAGTCGTTTCTCTGGCAGGGGGCAGAGGAGACTGTGTATCTTGATCCACAACAGAACCCCGCGATGATGTTCGATCTCAGGGTCTGGGAGCACAAGGACTACGAAGAGCCCTGCTTCTAGTTCGTTTGGGGCTCCCGTCGACCGGTGCCGGGCGATGTTTGTCCGGAAGAGAGCGTGGCCAATGTTGAATCAGGATGAGCTGTGGTTCAAGGATGCGGTGTTCTACGAAGCGCCGGTCAAGTCGTTCTACGATGCGTCTGGCGACGGAATCGGCGACTTTCGCGGCATGACCGAACGCCTGGATCACATTCGGGATCTTGGCGTGGACTGCATTTGGCTGCTGCCGATGTATCCATCGCCGGGTCAGGACGATGGGTACGACATCTCGGATTTCCTGTCGATCCACCCGGATTACGGCTCCGTTGATGACTTCAAGGAGTTCCTGGATACGGCCCATTCCAAAGGGCTGCGGGTCATCGCGGACCTCGTGGTCAACCACACGTCAGACCAGCACCCCTGGTTTCAGGCGGCGAGGAGCGATCCCGATTCCCCGTTCCACGATTACTACGTGTGGACAGATGATCCGACGCGATACAGCGATGCCCGCATTATCTTCACTGACACAGAGGTGTCCAACTGGACCTACGACGCCGTCGCGGGCAAGCACTTCTGGCACCGGTTCTTCAGTCACCAGCCCGATCTCAACTATGAGAATCCCGACGTCCACCGCGAGATGTTCGACATCGTGCGGTTCTGGCTCAACCTGGGACTGGATGGTTTCCGGTGCGACGCCGTGCCCTATCTCTACGAGCGTGACGGCACGAACTGCGAGAACCTGGACGAAACGCACCGGTTTCTGCGGTCGCTGCGCCGTATGGTCGAGGAGGAGTTTCCCGGCACCGTCCTGCTGGCCGAAGCGAACCAGTGGCCCAGCGATGTGGTGGAGTACTTTGGCACCGCCGAGGAGCCCGAGTTCCACATGTCGTTTCACTTTCCACTCATGCCGCGGATGTTCATGGCGATGCGGCGGGAGCAACGCACGCCGATCGTTGAGATCATGGAGTCGACGCCTGAAATCCGGGAGGATACTCAATGGGCCATCTTCCTGCGCAACCATGACGAGCTGACGCTTGAGATGGTGACGGATGCCGAACGCGACTACATGTACTTCGAGTACGCCAAGGACCCCCGGATGCGCATCAATCTCGGCATCCGGCGCAGATTGGCACCACTCCTCGACAACGGCCGGCGCCAGATCGAGATGATGACGTCACTTCTGCTGTCGATGCCGGGAACGCCAGTCCTGTACTATGGCGACGAAATCGGGATGGGCGACAATATCTACCTCGGAGATCGCAATGGCGTGCGTACGCCGATGCAGTGGAATGGGGATCGCAACGCAGGCTTCAGCCGTGCCGACTGGGCCAGGCTCTACTCCCCCGTCATCATGGATCCGGTGTACGGCTATCAGGCTGTCAACGTGGAGGCGCAGAATCGACTGCCCACCTCGTTGCTGAACTGGACAAAACGCATGATCGCGGTACGAAAACGCTATCATGCCTTTGGTCGTGGATCGATTCGCTTCCTCCATCCCGAGAACACCAAGATCCTTGCCTATCTGCGGGAATACGATGACGAAACCTTGCTTTGCGTGGTTAATCTCAGCCGCTTCGCACAGTTTGCCGAGCTGGATATGCGGGAGTTCGACGGGCGAACGCCAGTGGAGTTGATGGGCGAAACCCGATTTCCCGACATCGGGACGTTGCCGTACCTGCTGACATTGGGGCCACATGCCTTCTTCTGGTTCCGACTTGAATGACCTGGCTGGGCAGAACCGCATGCAGCACTGATCCTGGGGGATCATGAGCAATCTGGATCGTTCGAATTTGCAAGACCTCGCCACCTGGCTGGACGGGCGCCGCTGGTATGGAGACAAGGGGCGCCGGCTCAAGCGTGCCTCCACGACGCTGGGTGCGGAGGCGAAAGTATCGGGTCGGAATGTGTCGATCGAGATTGCCCGCCTTGAATACGACCACGGCGAGCCCGCTTCGTATCTTCTTGTTCACGACAGGGCGTTGCGACAGGTGGACGGGATTGAATCCGCCGATCTCAGAAGCTGGATTCTGGACGGCTTCTTCGAACGGCGAGTTCTGACTGGTGGTGAACACGGAAGCATCACGTGGGCCACAATTGCTGTCGACAGGCTGATGCCTCGGAGCCTGGACGAGGAATCCACGGTGTTTGGCGGCGAGCAAAGTAACACATCGATCGTCTACGGAGAACGGTCGATCCTGAAACTGTTTCGACGTCTTCGCCCTGGTCTCAATCCCGAGGTGGAGATCGGCGCCTACCTGACGGAGCACACCTCATTCTCCGCGTTTCCGCGTCTGCTAGGCACCATCACGGCATCAGTCGACGGCAACGAGATGACGCTCGCTGCATTGCAGGAATTCATCCCGAACTCGGAGGATGCGTGGACCTGGCTCACCACGCGCCTGATCGATCCCGATCAACACCCCGGAACCCTTGATGCGATTCGGCTCCTGGGGGTTCGTACCGGCGAGCTGCACGTTGCGCTCGCGTCGGCAGCAGGAGGGCCGTTTTCGCCCGAGCCCGCGTCGGAGCCGTACTGCAGGAGCATGTTGTCGGAGGCGCGGCACGAATTGAGGGACACCCTGTTGCTTCTCGAGCGGCATTTCTTCCCGGGTGTAGCGGAGCTCGGTGTTGTGCTCTCGCAGAAGCTGGAAGCGCTTGAGATGCTCAAGGGGACAACAATCACTCGCATCCACGGGGATTATCATTTGGGGCAGGTGCTTCGTACGCCGGATGGTGATTTTCGGATTCTGGATTTCGAAGGCGAGCCGACGCGGTCACTTCCTGAACGTCGAGCCAGGTCATCGCCGCTGCGGGATGTCGCGGGCATGTTGCGATCCTTGGATTACGCGGCGGAGACAGCGCGACGGTCAGCGGGCGCCAATGTCAGCGCGATTGATGCCTGGCTCACAGACGCCCGAGCCGAGTTCCTCTCCGGCTACGAGTCCGCTGCGCTGCGACATTCGAGACTGGACAAGAGTCTGGATACGGACGAGCGTGCCGCGGTGCTGGATGCGTTCGAGGTCCACAAGGCGTTGTACGAAGTGCGATACGAGCTTGGAAATCGACCGGATTGGGTGGATATCCCGCTGAGCGCGCTCCACAGGATTGCGTCACAATCCGGGAACCCTGGCCCCACGTGATTGCGAATCGTCGATGATCGAGAGCATTTTGCTTGATCTGCTGCTGATATTGACCCTCATCCTCCTGGCGGCGATCGGCGCCTACCGCGGCGGGTTGCGCGAGGCATTTTCGGCGGCTGGAGTCGCGGTCGGCGCGCTGATTGCCATCGAATGGACAGGCCACTGGGGCGGATGGCTGGCGGACTCGACCAACCTCTCTGACGGCGGGGCCAGATTCGCCGTTTCGGTGAGCTGCCTGGTGATCGTGACGGCTCTGGTTGGCTACGGTGTCGGCGGCACATTCAACTACCACCCGGGTGCAGGCGGCAGGATGTTTGGCTTCTTGCTCGGTATCGGTGGCGGACTCGTCGCGATCAGCTACGTACTGACATGGATTCGAGAAGAGCTCTACAGCGGCGATGAACCGGACATTATTCGTGAAGCGTACGTTGCGCGATACCTGGACGGCGACGCTGGATCCATGTTGCTGCTTGTCGCCGGCACGGTGGTCATCGGAGCCTTGTTGGGGTCCATGGTCCGGGAGCGTGACGACGATCTCGCGGCTGGCCAGGAATGGACCGGCGTTCAGGCTGGCACGCCGTCGCAACGAATCGCTTCCGACACGATCGACAAGGTCGAATCGCCAGCAGTAGAGCGTCATCTGACAACGCCGGTACAGGTGCAGCCGCGCAGGACGTGGGACGATCGTTCAGGGAATCTGCCCCAGCAGGCCGACAGGCAGTGGTCGACAACCTGGCCAAGTGACGCGCCGGGTGTGCCACCGGAAGAACGCCCATCGCGCGTCGGAGAGGTCCAGCAGGCGCGCGAACGTCGACGCGGACAACGAGGCGATGACGCTACCTCCTAATAGGCAGAGGAAACGTCGATTGCATTCCGGGTCAGCCGAAACGTGGTTGGAAGGTCGCGATGCAGCGGAACCACGTGTGGTCGCTGGCCCGGCAGCTTCTCGGTGACGACGTCACCGTCGGGTGGTACGACCAGGAGGTCGATCAGACCGATCAGCGGCGTGCTTGCCAGGAGCGGGTCGGCGCACACCACCCCGGTGACATGGCCCCGTTCCATCGGCAGACGCCCAGTGGCAGCCGCGTCGCTTGCGATGACCATGCGTGCCGATCCAAACGCTGCGTCGAGATACCATGATTGGCGCACGACGGGCGCATTTTTGCGCCATTGGCCATGCGGCAGGCCGTGCGCCGACACGTTGAGATCGCCGACCTGAATTGCTCGACCGGCGAGTGAGCCCGTTGCCTCGGGCACCGAGTCTGGCAGCTGCATGACCTCCGCCACATTCCATCTGTCTCGATAGGTGACCGGCAGTGCCTGCAGCGCATCCGCGGTCAGCAGCAGCACATCAAGGCGTTGTCTCGTGCTGCCAGCGATGCGTTCCGTCATCCCCTGGATTGATTCTGAGTCCACGGCACTGATCGCAAGAATCCGGACCCCGGTATAGCCTATGAGTGCCGCGAACGATCGCTCACCGCGCACGACCGTGAGGGATGGCGGGTCGTCCCCGGTCATCGTGCGCCAAAACGTCGCCGCCCACGCGGCCCCGAGCATCGATCCGCTCGCGGCGGCCGCCACGAGGTGGCGGCGCGACATCGTCACGATTGGGCGGGGAACTTTCACGCTGGAGCCCCGGAGCAGTTCCACAACCGTGCCACGCGCACGGTCATGTCAGTAGATGTGAGGTGGTTGGCAATCTGACGGGCTGCGCGTTCGGAGGGTGACATGGTGTAAAACGTTGGGCCGGCCCCGGTCAGGGCGACGAACGGTGCGCCTGCCGCGATCATCGATTCTCTCATGGCACGGAGATCCGGAAACCGCCGAAGAAGTGCGCGTTCAAAGGTGTTTCGAGGTGGCGTGGCGGGAGCTTCGGGGAATTGCTGAGCGGCCGTCTCGACGGCATCGCCTGAGGACCACCATTCCGGTGACACCGCCGCGTACATCGACGCTGTTTTTGCGGGGATTGCGATGCTTGGCGTCGCCAGTATGATCCATCTCCCCTGAGGCGGTTCCGGCAGCTGGATGAGCCGTTCCCCGCGCCCGGACGCCAGGCACACTGCCCCGTTCAGGAAGAACGGAACGTCGCTGCCGAGCGACGAGCCTACCGTGACTGGGGCGACACCGGCACGCTCCAATTCCGGGGCGAAGGCGCGCAAGGTGGCGGCGGCGTTGCTGCTGGCGCCTCCGAGGCCAGACGCTGCCGGGATGCATTTCTCCAGGTTCACCTGTTGGGGCGGAATGCACGCGCCAGCGACCCTCATGGCATTGAGCGCGAGCACGACCAGATTGTCCTCCATGGCAACTTCAGGATCGTTGCCGGAGATTGACAAGATGTCGACTTCCGAGTGAGACGGCGCGAACGTGATCGTGTCGTGAAGCGATATGCGGCAGAGGATCGAACGGATCTCGTGGTACCCGTCGGGCCGTTTCCCGAGGATTTCGAGTCCGAAGTTGATTTTTGCGCAGGCGAATTCGACGCGACGGGTCATGTGAGATCCAGTTCGATCCTGGAAAGCCGAATCCAGGTATCGAGGTCGAGCGCCTGTGGACGCAGGGTACCGTCGATACCGGCATCATTGAGACGGTCTACCAACGTGGCCTTGTCAATTTCGAGATCACGGGACAGCGAGTTGGCGATGGTTTTTCGCTTGTGCCGAAACGCGATGGTAGCCAATTGGAAAAGTCGTTCGGTTGCCTGGCGATCCATCGATTGGTTGTTGGTGGTGCGTAGCCGCACCACCGCCGAGGTGACTTTCGGCGGTGGATGGAACGCCTCGCTGGGCACGGCGAACAGGTACTCTGCATGGGTGTGAAGCTGGATCGCCAAACCGAGCAACGACATATCTCCGGCCGCGGCGGTCATGCGATCCGCCACCTCCTGCTGAACCATGACCACGAGCTCGATCGGTGGGTGTTCGGATTCCAACCAGTGGCGAATGATCCGTGTTGCGACGCTGTAGGGCAGGTTGGCGACGATCCGAAAGGGAACATCTGAAGCCACCACGTCGATTGGCGTGACCGAGGTTGCGTCGCCGTGGATGAGGCGAAACGCCGGCTCGTCATGAAAGTGGCGTTTCAGGTGTGGTGCCAGCGAATCATCCAGCTCGATCGCTGTCAGGTTTGCGCCGCGTCGCAGCAACTCCTCCGTAAGCACGCCGAGTCCGGGCCCGATTTCGACGATCCTGTCGCCGGGCGAGATACCTGCGGCATCGGCAATTCGTGCAACGACCTCGTGGTCCAGCAGGAAATTCTGCCCCTTCGACTTCGAGGGCCGCACCCCCCACGACCGCATCCGGCGGACCCAGGCATCTGCCGTGAGCGGAGAGGTGTCACGAGGATTTTCCATCAACAGCGCTCCCGCGTGATGATCAGATGATCTCGCCGCCGCCGAGATGCACCCCGCTACCGTCGGTCACGGTACCGATCATCCAGAGTGGTTCGTCAGCGGCGGAAAATGCCCTGGCGAATGTGTCGGCTTCGCGTGCCGAGACGGAGAACAACAGCCCGCCAGAGGTCTGAGGGTCGAAGGCGAGATCGATTCGTTCCCGCGGCAGCCCGCTGTCGACGGTGACACCGCCTGGCGGCGACGTGAAGTG
>JAUIGA010000038.1 GCA_030430125.1 Chloroflexia bacterium
CCGAAGGCCTGCACTGACGAGTCCACGAGGCGAAATGCGAACCCGCTCGCGGCCATGGCGACCAGGACGGCAGCCAGCGAATCCGAGGGTGTCAGCACGCCGACGACAATCACCGGCGACAACCGCACGACGGGTCGCAGGACGGGCCACCATGCGACGAGGCGCTGTCCCCGCGAGTCATGCGCAAGGTCGTCGGCTGGCGCTGTTGCTCCGGATATCCGGACGGCTCTTTGCTGCATCAAGACCGTCGAGGCAAGCGCACCCATTGCGACAACCGCACCTGCCGGGTGGAATTGACGGTGAACGAGGACGAGCAATGGCACCCCAACCGTCATGTGGATCACGGCGGTAACGGTGCGCACGGCGGTCGTGGCGGGATAGTCGGCAAGCTCCTGCCCGCTAGACCACATTGCGGATTGCCCGGTCTCGTCGGGTATCGGTGCATCCCCCAGGTCATGGTCGAGTTGCCGGCGGACTGGCTCCGCCATTGCCTCGTGCGCAGCCTCGGTCAACCAGCGCCGCGAGATACCCGCGACGAGCATCCCGGACAGCGCGAGTGCGCCAGGGCGCCAATCGGCGACCCTCCCCCTCCTCCATTCGCCGACGGCGTCACCGGCACGCTGGACGACAAGCGGCAGCAGCACCGACTCGGCCAAGACTGCCGCTCCCATCATGGCGAGCCACCGGCGACCCGGTCGCACCAGGTCAGCGGCGGTCCGAAAGGGTTGGTGCGTTCTGTCAATCGTGCGGAACTCCGGGCCGGGCTGCGCGATCAGCGCGATGCCGGAATACCCCTTCTCGAGCGCAGCCATTGTGAGCTTGCGGTGCCCTCTCGCCGGGTCATTCACCCAGGCAGTGTCTCCCCTGATTCCCTCCAGTACCACGAAATGCCAGTTCTCCCAAAAGAGGATCACCGGCGCATGGATGTGCCTCAGATGATCCGCCGGGAGGCGCTTGGCGCGGATGGCGAGCCCATAGTGCCTGGCCACCTGCACCAGGGACAACGCGGTGACGCCCTGCTCGGACACCTGGCAACGACGGCGGAGCTCCGGGAGCGGCACCCATGCGCCGTGGTGCGCAAGGACGATGGCCAGCGCAATCACACCGCACTCGGTTTCCCGAAGCTGGCGCAGCGATGGAGTGCGCGGCGGAGCATCCCCGCGATTGGTCCACGTGGCTCGACTCGGGCTCATCGCCGTCCCCAGCTCCGCCAGTCCAGTGTCAGCGGACCAGCCACGACCGGCGCACCGCCGATCCGCCGCAGCACAGAAGCGATCGCCGGAATACCCCGGACCGTCGATAACCTGAACCTGTCGTCGGCGAGATCGTTCGGGAACCAACTGCCCGACTCGTTGAACCCGGCGATCCAGAGTTCTCCAATCGCGCTCGCCCGTTCGTGCCAACGAGCATCCCCCGACGCACGCCACATCGCCAGGGCGAGCTCGGCGGCCTCGATCTGCATGACCCGATCCGCGGCTGACTCCCGTTTCGCCACCGTATCGGCCACGCGCTGTGAGAGGCGCGGCCACCACGAGACATCCGGACCACTCAGCTCGATAACACCAAGCATGTCTCCTGCGGTCGGTATCGAATCGAGCACTGCACGGATCCGGTCCTGGAGCTCGCCGTCCGATATGGAGTCGAGCCGGGAACGAATCAGGAGCTGCGCCACCCGCTCTCCGGGGAGGGCCGCCAGCTTCGCGGCAGTGCCCGGCGGCCGGGTGGTGCCGTTGCCCACCTCCTCGCTACAGGCAATACGCTCCAGCATTTGCCGCAGGCCATGTGGCAGTTGGTCGATCCACTCCTGCCGCGCCGTAAGCGCAAGCGCGAGGCCGGCACTTCCACCAACCACGTCGTGGCTGGAGCGAGCGAGTACAGCCTCCCAATCGACACCGGCCAGGGTATCTCGCCAGGCACCTTCGAGAGCCCGCTCCCCAAACGTGTCGAATGCCAGTTTCACCGTCGCCAACATGCCTCCCAGACCGGTGAACGCGCCGAGCACGACCGGGGAGTCTGGCATCTGCGTGATTCCAGCCGTTGGATCGGCCTGCCATGCTCGGGTGACCTGATGAATCGTTCCGGCAACCTCGAGGGCGGCATCGATTGCCAGCACGCGCCAGCGATCGTCGCCACTTGTGCGCCATTGATCGATAAAGCATGTCACCAACCCCGCCCGCCCTGTCAGGAGGTCGTTGCCAATCGGCGACCACGCCTCGATGTCGACCGTTGGGTGATACGTCAATGCGATCCAACTGGAGGTTCCATCGTCCGCGACAGTCCGGGCAGCGACGACCTGGTCGGCGATGCGGCTCGCGGCGTCGCTCCACGCTGTTCGTTCGATCGACGGTGTTGCGCCTCCAGTCGCAACCACCGTCCGTGGAGCCGCCCCGGGATGCGCCGTCCAGAACGAGGTTCGAAGCAGCGCGACATCTTCCTCCAGGCGTTCCTGTGATTGGGCGTGAAGGTTGGCAACAACGTGGTCGCGCGCGGCGCCGTCGAAGAACCCTGAGACGGCCTCGCCATCCGGCGGGTAGATCGTGTCGCCGGACCCGAGTGCGCTGAAGAAGGGAACGTCGAGCGCGATCATGGCGCGCATCTCGGCGGCAACCACCGGGCCGATTCTCGTGACGTTCTCCTTCGCCTCCAGCTCCATCCGCTCCAGGAACTTACGGCGCCGCCGGTAGTTGCCCAGCAGAGGAGGTGCAGTGCTGCGATGGATAATCCCGAGACAGGTCCACGTGTCCCGGTAGATCGTGCGAACCGGTTGCGCACAGAGCCGATCGACCCAGCCATCGGGTGCGAGCAGCTCGGGGGCCAAGGCGTCGAGCGCCTCTCCCATCTCGCGATAGCCCGCCTCGATCGCCGGATACCAACGATCGGCGGTCATCGGCTCGCCGTCAAGCAGCGGTGCATGCTCGGGATGCGTCCATGTTCGGTAGCCGTCCCGGTTCGAACCAGCGGCGGTCACCCCCGGAATGTCTGTCGCCGCGAACGGAGAGAGAAAGTCCCCCGGGGTAGCGAAACAGCCAAGATCCTCGCTACCGACGTCGGGACCTATTGGCGCGAACATCGCGACAATGTTGGTGACGATCGGGGAAGATTCGATCCGATCCTGGACGCGCGCGGCGCTCCCGGTCATCCCGATGCTGACGCGACGAGGCTGCATGATCGTCTCCAGATCGATGAACACTGGATACTCCCCGTCCGCGATGAGGTTGTCGAGCCAGAAGTCGCGTCCTTCCACCATCTGGAGCAGCCGGATCCACCCGCCCATGCGCCGGTAAAACCGCTCAACCTCCACCGTACTGGTGCACGAGCGATGGGGTACGAACCGCTCCCAAGTGTGAGTGTCCCGCACCAGGGCATCATGCACGCGAAGCTCGGTGGTGAACCCTGCCGCATTGATCCGTTCGACCAGGGAGCGGAACACATCGGTAATCGCGAGCTGTTTGGGTTTGAACACAACTCGGGCGCCATCGGCGAACGTCAGGATCATGACCGATCGGCCCCCCAGGTGCGGGTCGCCAGCATCGCCTGTTATCGCCCGGATCGCGAGCGGGGTGGTGGTCCCGGTGAGGGCAGTGGCGAGCTCGGCATGGTCACGCTCCAGCGCCCGGACCACCTCCTCGACCGACCGGAGCCAGTTGACCAGGATCAAGGTCACAAGCGACGCCAACACCGGGAACATCCGCCACCGGTCCAGCCACGCGCCCAGAAGGGGCTGATCCGCCTCGGGCGGCAGACTATGGTCTCCGGTCATGAACCGGGCCGACCGAGAGATAGCCGCCTCGAACTGAACGGTCTGCTGCAGCGTGGTCACGAGGCGCCGAACCAGCGTTGAGAGCGCGTCCGTGATCGCCTGATCTTCGCAAGAAACCGTGGAGTTCTCCATGAGACGCAGGAGGCGCCGGTACCCGACAGCCACGGGAAGCGTGAGTGCACTGCCGGTTTCACCGAGTTGCTCGCCCATGCGGGTGATGGCGGCCGGTAGCGCCCGCCTGCCAGCCCGGTCGAGCTCCTCCGCGTCGTGGAGCAACTCCAGGAATTCTTCGCGGCCGATGGATAGCGCGGGATCGAATCCACGTTCCACAATCGACTCAATCAGGGCGGCATCGGTGGTCACATCGAAGGTCTCTGTCATGCGGACCGGATCTCCTGGAGAAGCCCTGCATCGAGGAAACGGTGCAACACGTCCACCCCCCATCCAGCGTCCACCGCTCCCGACTGCGTGATATCCGCCACCGTCGCCCCGTGTCGCAGCCAGGAGGCGATCATCCGGAGATCAGCGGCGTGATCGGGATCGACCATGTCGGTGAACTGCCGGAAGCGTCCATGCAGCCGCACACCGCCCGAAGTCGGCTCGCAGCGCAGCCCCTGCCAAAGCATCACCGTGTCGCCGTCGCGGAGGCGCTCTGGCATCCACCGTTCGACCAACGTGTCGAGGGCGTTCCCGAACTCGTCGCCATCTCCGAATGCAAGGCGATCCAGCGTCTCGAATCCGAGTGGAAACTGGTCCGATGACGGTCGAGGGGCCACCAGCGATACCATTCGATCGACCAGGTTGATGCTGAACCCGGCAACGCCAGTGTTCGCGTCGAGCGGGTAGGTATCGTCGTCCCGGTAATCCCTGCTCATCGTGTACCACGGGGCGAACGCCAGTTTTCGTCGCTCCCGTGCAGCGAACTCGGAGTCGCTCAGGTACCGATCACGATATCGCCCGGTGAGGGAGAACACGAAGCTCGACCGCGGCGTGCAGGTATTGAGCTGAACATGTGCCAACTCCTCGCTGGTAAATGTGGCGTGGATGGCCGCGAGCTCGGCCTGGTCACGAACCGTGAGACGCACGGACCAGCAGCCAGCCGCCTTCGCTTCAGCAAAGAACCGGCGCGATCGATCGGGATCACGCAGCGCCAGCGCGGTCGAAGTCGTCGGAAAGAACCCCGCCTCCGCAAGCACGATCCGGCAGAATTCCTCGTAAGCAGGATGATCGAACGGGTCTGTCGCGCCATCGAGGAATCCAGTTCGGATCGCCGGTCCCAGGCGCATCTTCAGCGAGCGAATGATGCCGCGCCACGCTTCCAGGTCTTGCGTATCGTCCGGTGCCAGGCCGGACAGTGCTGGCGCAGACATGTTGCAGAACCAGCAACCGCCGCTGCAGCCGCGGGTAAGCTCCGCGTTCCACGCCGCCCGGACGGATGCCTTGGTTTGAAAAGGCCCAAGCTCCAGGTGCATGCGCGCCTGCTGGCGTGCCCGCCATGCCGCGATTCTCGAATCTGCCGCGGTGGATTCCGGTCCGTACCATTGATCCATCACGGAGGACTTCATCGCCGAGATGGCGAGGATTCCCCGAGCTATCGAGCCCGCCCGATCTTTGTCTCCCGCGATGATGCCGAGGACTTCCTCCGAGTCAACCGGTAGAGCGTAGTCCGCGATTGCCTGCTCGGGGTTCCGAAAGAGGATGGAACGGAACTCGGGGTCCGCCAGCCAGCGCTCGTTGAATCGCTTGGCGTGCGAGAATAGCTCCATCGTGGCGTGGAGCGTCCGCACGTTGTCACTGAGCGACGTCATGATGGCGGCTCCGGACGCACCATGGCAGGCCGGTTTTCTCTCGCCTCGCCGGGCGAGCTGCCGAGGATGAACTCGCCAACTGAGCCCTCAACCACCGGGTTGTTACCCGTCGCGGCCGCAAACGTCTCGATGTTCCCGCTGCCGAGCGCACTCGGCGCGAGTCGCATGGCAGTGGCCGCGAGGTACATTTGCTGCATCATGACGCCGACGTGCTTGAGGGTTGCGGCATAAGCGAGCCGGTCGTACTTCCACATCATGCGCCGGAATCGCGCGGCCAAGGTGATCAGGACCTGTGGTTGTACGCCCGGTGATGCGATCGCCGCGTAGGCCAGCATCTGCTCCGTGAGTCCGTCGGAAGCTCGTACCTGGGTGAGCTGATGTCCCGCCGGGTCATAGTGGTACATGCCGGGCTCCAGTCCCTCGCACACTGAAATCGTGAGGTACAGATCCAGCTCGTAGCCACGACCTCCTGCGGGGATAGGGCGCGACGTCACCTCCATTTCACCGGATCGCCCGGTGACCTGCGACGAAACCGGTTGGGTGCCAACCCATCGCACACGCGCAACGCGATAGAGGAACTCGGCAAGTTCATCCAGGGTGACAGGCGCCGGTCCATAGCTGTAGATAGATCGCCTCGCCTCGACGACCTCCTGAAACGGAGGGTCGTCGCGCAGCATGTCATCCAGCACCGGAATGGGCAGGGCAATGCGCCGACCGTCCGGGAGGGGCCGCAACGCGGGTGCGGGATCGATGTCGCCGATGTGCCGATAGTTCCCGCCATAGTAACCGCCGAGCCGCCCGTACCGGCTGGACATGTGAAAAATCAGATCGTGCGGGTTCCAGAGCCGCAGGTCATCGCTTTCGGTCTCGTCCTCGCGCTCAATGTGCTTGCCGTTCACCAGGAGGACAAGCAGGCCGGCGACAGCGTCGGCAGGTATCCCGAGAAGCGCAGCATGTGCCCGCAGTGAAGCCGGCGTCTGGGGCGCGGACATCAGGCCCGGTATTGCCATGAGCGCGGGGTTCCGAATCCGGACGAGCGCGTGCCCCAGCCCGGATTCCAGCACCATATGGTCATCGTCACGCCTGATGACGCTGAATCGCGACAGCTGCACGGTCGTCTCGTCGGCAATAGGCTGGATCAGGAACCGGTAGTTCATGCCAGTGGGCTCGATGGATGCAAACGCTTCCCCGTCGACCTCCACGTGGTGTGTCAGCAGGCCCTGCGCCGAGAGTCGCGCCAGATGCGCGAACAACAGCGCGGTCAAACCGGGGCGACGCGTATCATCGATCGCGCCAAACACCTCGTCGATCGATCGGCGATTGCCCTCCAGCCCAGCCAATGCCTCCGCAAGCTCGGCCGGGAGGAGGGGCAGGGTCGCCGATGCCCCGGAGCCTTCGAAGCGCAGGCGACCGTCCGGGAGTCGCAGGCACCTCGCGCCCTCGATGAGCCTTGGCACCAACGTCCGCTCCGCCACCGCGCTGGTCTTCGCCGAGATTGCGGCGCCGTGGCTCATGTCGTCAGTCCTTTCGGCGCATCCCGCACGGCGGGACACCGAGCGTGAGTACAGTTCGTCAGATGAACACCGGGATCGGGTTGAGATCACTTTCTCGTGTTGGCGTGGCAAGTGCGCCCATCGCGACCGGCACATCGTACAGTCGGCCCGGTGCGAACCGGGCCCAAAAGTGACGCAACCCCGGCACGATCATCTTGACGACGGGTAGACCGATATCCGGCCGGGTCTGATCGAGCGCCAGTACCTCCAGCCCGTTCGCTTCGAGGATGTTCTGAACGTAGACGATATCGTCAAGCAGGTCGTCGTGGATGATATCCGCAAAGTCATGCCGATGCCGCGAAGTTACGGAGTCGCTGGGCAGGATCCAGGGCTGATTCACGATGGTTGCCGTTTGCCACCAGTCCACTGCCTCGGGATCATCATACGTATAGCCGGTCGACTGCCCTTCTGGCGGAGCGACACCCGGAATCATCTGGTTGAGTTCGGTGAGCGCTCGCAACATTGCGATTCGAGGATCGAGATGCGCGGCGGGTGCGAAGACGATATCCTCGGTCGGGTGCCCATCGATCCGGCGGGAAAAGGCGGCGAACGCCGGGATGCCGAGATCGGAGGTGATATCGATCATCCAGATGTCGCGATTTCGCGCGGCGTAGGCTTCGCGAAGCCGGTGCACATACGGTTCATCAAAACTGTCGAGATCGACCGAAGGCTGCCGCAACCGGTTGTACCACCAGATCGCGACGCTGTCACGCTCGACGAGCTCCAGTAGACCCTGCAGCATCGCATCTTCCAGCGAGGCGCCAGCCGCCGTACCGTTGGACTCTGGAACGAAGCACCCGGAATCGCTTTCCTGTGGGACGCTGTAGTAGAGAAGTGAAGTTGGCAGGAGCCGGTTCTCGCGATGGGTCAGTGACCATACCGGTGACCAGTCGGTGTCCGTGTCCGCGCTGAACCGATGCGGCACCGCATCCAGCCGGCGCTGCTTGCTGTTCCACTCATCGCGTTCCGCGTATTGCGCGTCGCTGTAAAGGGTCCAGGTGTCCGGATCGATCGCCCGGTCTCCAAGGCTGCGCATGGAGCCACGCTCCAGGGGTTCCTCGCCACGGTAGACACCGGAGTAGCGCTCGACCGCCTCACCGACCGCGCTCATGCGTGCCTGAGCATCAGTGACCCCTTTACCGCAATTGTTGCCCCGAAGATTCCGCTTCAGAATACGAGAATTCTCTGACCGAAGCGCCATGTTCGCCCCGGAGATGTAGACGTGCAGCGGGTCGTCATCTTCGGTAATTCGGGTGAGCGTCCTTACCACGCCGGTAATGGGGCTGATGTGGTGAGACCAGGCGCGAAGGGCAGACTCCGGGGTCAAGGAGCGAAATCCACCATCATGCGTGTAGGTCTTCGCACGTGACTGGGGCTCCACCGGACTCGCCATTCGGGTGAGGTCAGGATCGCCACACACCGGGCACTGCGGGCGCCTGACGACGGTATGTCGCTCTACCTCGAAGGTGCCGCCGTTTATGGTGAAGAGGGTGTCTACCAGCGAGGTGGTCCCGGTCACGATGTATCGCGTGATCTCGGTTGCGGCCATGCCAGCCACCGCCGCCGTCGAACCGGCGCTTGCGGCCAGGCTGGCGAACGGCCTGTCGGCTCCGATCGCTGACCGCACGTACTCTTCCGTGTCCCGGTTCACGACGAGCCGCTGCGCCAGGCACGACCAGCACGGGCCGCCGTCGGGTGGAAACAATGGACCGAGCCACGGAATGATACCCACCGGTTTCACCGGCACCCACGGGATACCGCGGGCCCGCATCTCCGTGTCGATCGACCGAAGCTCGGGTTGCAGGTAGTCGTCGACCACCACGACCAGCAACCCGAGCTCCCGCGAATCGACCGGCACCACCACTACACCGCTCTCAGTCAGGAGGCCGCGCAGCCGGGCGTCGTCCACAAATCCGATGCTCCGGACACCCACCGGGCACGACTGGAGGGAGCCGAGGGCATCCTGCTGGCTGACACCGTGCATGCCCCACCAGGCAGCCTCGGTGGGAGGCAAAACCTGGGTGTCGCGTTCCTCGATATAGCCGTCGCGTTCCAGTTTCAGCAGCCCCAGGTAGATCTCCGTCGCGGGAACACGCTCGATCAACTCGTCGACGATCGCGTTGGTCGTACGCTCGCCATCGATCAGGCGCGCAAGCTCGACATACGTCCGACCGTTGAGAACCACATTGCGGCCCTCGGCGATGAGGAAGACCTCTTCGTCCCCAACCGGAGCGACATGCCAGTGTGATCGGAACACGGGTCGGCTGAGCATGCAAATTCTCCACGAGGTTCCACCAGGCGCATGGCGCAATAATACGTCGGCGCTCGCGTTCCTGCCTTCGAGGGCGGGTACCGCTGACCGGCACGCCAGACGTCGGCTGGCCGCGCGCCAGCATCTAGCAACTGTTCGTCGAGTAGCTCGATGCGGTCGAAACCTGACCCATGATTCGCTGCGCGTCGGATGCAACCTGTGCCATGTCGGTCGCTCCAATCCTGAGTTGTGCGGCGAAGGGTGCACGCGTCCGGTCGGAAACTTCCGGCGAGACAGCATGCCACAAACTGTCCGCGGCGAGCGCCACATTCAGGTCGCCATTCGACGGCTCACTGATTGCCGGCACGACGATCGAAACGACGTCTGCGGGTGTAGCTTCGGCCGCACCCACAGACGGTTGCAAGCTCGACGACCAGGCTGGTCCTGGCTCGTCTAGCAGCTGTTGGTCGACGCGGTCGACGACGTCGAGATGCACGTCGCTGTGCAACACGAGCTTGCAGTGCTCTGGCAGCTCGCGACCGCACCGGCGACCATCGACAACTCCTCCTCGGAGAGATCGTCGGCGGCCGGAATGTAGAGCTGGACGGTGTCCGTCTCGCCCGCCATGTCCAGACGGGCCGGATCGCTCACGATCTCGACCTGGACCGCGTCCGAGACTTCCATCCCAAACTCGCGCAGGACATCGAGCGGGGCGGTCTCGAGACGAGTGCGGAACTCGTCGTCGAGCATCGCCATGGCCGAAACCTGACCCATGATTCGCTGCGCGTCGGATGCAACCTGTGCCATGTTGTTCACTCCAATCCTGGGTTGTGCCGCGAAGGGGAATCGTGTTGCCACGCGATCGCTCCCGGGGCGAACGACCGAATTGTCAACGGTGTCATTCACCACCAGGCGGTAGCAATTCGTAGCCGTGAGCCAGCAGGGTCTCGAGCATGTTCGTGGTGAAACTAGCTTCGGCGATCTGGCCGCACTCGACCCGCGCCATCACCATCGCTTCCACACGTGCCGACTGCTCGTGCATGGACTCATCGAGTTCAAGATGCGCGCCGGTCAGGTCGAACTCCATGTCGATCGCGACCCAATCGTCCTGCGCAATAATTCGAACCACCTCGTGGTTCACGTCAGCGGCGACATCGATGTTCTCGAGCTCATCAGCATTGCCTGCCTCGTTTGGAACCTCGGCACCTTCCATCGAGAGGTCATGCTGGAAGTCGTCGTGGAGCAGGGAATCAGCTGTTTCGGTATCGCCCGCGAGGACGGCATCGAAGTACTGTTCCACAATCTGCACGTTTTCCTCGGCTGTCGTCGTTGGGCAATCACTGGCAGGGGTGGCGTCCTGCGCACCGCCGCCGGTGGCCATCGTGGTGATGCCCAGCAGCACAGCCGCAACCGCGCCCAATGTCTTCTTCAACACGGGAATCTCCTTGTTTAACGTGCTTTCGGCATGTTCAATGACTCCTCGTGATCAGCGAGGAGTCTGGATCCCGGTACTCCTGAACGGAGGGGTGCGCCCCACGGACAAAACTCTGATAGGGAGATCTCACAACTACCACGGTATCGACATAGAGGCGATAAGTCAAGTTCGCAGGAATACTCTTCTATGAACCTGGAGCTGGTACTGGCCCGTTCAGGCTAGTTTCCTAGTGGATCAGTGGTGCCAGCAACTATGGGTGACGGTTCAACGGTTAGCAGTCAGGAAGGTGTTGCTCAATCGTGATCGCTGGCGGCCCTGTTCGACGAGTGGGCGGATCGTCGCTTCGAACGCTGCCTGTTCCGATACGCTGAGCGTTGCACGCATGACCTGCGCGATGGTCGGCATCCAGGGTGTCCACCGTGCGTGCAGGAAGGCGAGCCAGGGCATCGGGCGAGGCGCCAGGCCTTCGGTCACGGTTTCCATCCGCACATCCCGAAACCCGGCATCGACCACCATCATGAAGAGATCCTGGTCGGTCCAGTCGGTCATCGCGCGCACCTCCGGCGAATCGTGCTCCAGAAACCCGGACCGCATCCGCTCGGCGATCCTGGGGATGGCCCGGAGGTCGTATCCCCAGAGCCAATCAGGTTGGTCGTAGAGAAAGCGATTCACCGGCTCGGATATGACAAGGCGTCCGGCTGGCGCCAGCTTGCGGTACGCGGCGGCAAGCGCCACTGGCTTTTCCGGGATGTACAGCAAGACGGCGCGTATGATCACCGCCTGCACCGAGCCATCCGGAATCGCTTCGAGGCTCCGGGCATCGGCGCGGACGAACTCAGCGTTCGGATACCCCTCCAACTCGGCGGCCAGTCGATCCAGCGCCTCTTCGTCCAGGTCGGCGAACACCACGGAGCCAGCAGGGCCCACGCCAGGCAGCAGTGCGCGGCCGACGAGCCCGTCGCCGCATCCGACATCCAGCACGCGCTTGCCGCAAACCTCACCGCAGAGCGCGACGACCCGGTCGCGAATTCCTTCGAGTGTCTCATAGGTTCCAATGGGGTCCGTCACCGCGCTGCCCACCCTTCCAGTCGATCCGCGTGTACCGATGGATGGTCGATTACACCCCCCTCTGGCTCGCACCCCAATGTCCGGGCATGAGCTGAAATCCTGCAGTGATCGCCGGTGGCGTATCAGGGTTTTCGCGTCCGAATCCCGAAGTTGCAGCGGCCGCCCGGGGCCATTGTGGGCGGCGGGCGCGCTGGATCAACGCCCCAAGCATACCGGGGACATGCACGCAAGCGACCGGGTGCGGTGCGTGCTACACTGATGCGGCAAGGCGTCAAACGGTCCGTTGGCCTTGTGGTTCGGGGTCAGAATGCCCCGAATCGATGATACGCGCGCCCGTAGCTCAGTGGATAGAGCGCTTGCCTCCGGAGCAAGAGGTCGCAGGTTCGAATCCTGCCGGGCGTACCAATCGCCCCAATCGCGGAATCAAGGCAAGCGACCACTCGTGTGTGGTCGCTTGTTGTTTCTACCGCATGGCCGATCCGGTTGGTTCCCTCCGTGGCTGAAGCCTGGAAGTGCTGCACCTCAGAGCCTGGACGCCAGTGCCTCCGGTCAATCACGTTTCAGGCATCGCCCCGAAGAAGCTCGGATCACGAGTTCTGTCGGGAACACGTCCCGCCGGGCCGACGGCCGCCCAGTCGCGAGCTGCTCGAACAGGAGCTCCGCGGCGCGTGTTGCCATCTCCTCCGCGGGGAATCGTGCGGTGGTCAACGATGGCACAACGAACGACGCGAGCGGAATATCGTCCAGGCCAGCCAGCGCGATGTCGCCCGGGCATCGCAACCCGGCTTCCGCGATGGCGGATATCGCGCCGATCGCGATGGTGTCGTTGCCGCACACTACCGCCGTTGGGCGTTCCGGTTCAGACAACAGGGATGCCATCGCAATCCGGCCGCTTTGGGCATCGAAATCGCCAGAGCGCACATAGCTGTCGCGCATCGGCAGTCCAGCGCGTTCGAGTGCTGTCCTGAACCCTGCCATGCGGCCACCGATGCGCGGATGATCGATGTGGCGGTAGTGGATGAAAGCGAGCTCGCGGTGGCCCAGTCCGATGAGGTGCTCGGTCACTTCGCGCATCGCGCGCATGCTGTCGACCGACACCGTTGAGACACGCGGGTCGGGATGCGCGCCGATGAGCACGAGCGGATAGCGCTCGTCGATCAAGGCGTTGAGCCGCTCGTCCCGGGGATCAGGGTTGAGGACGATGAGGCCATCGATCCGCTGGGATTCCACGAGCTGCGCATAGTCGAACGGTGTGCGATTCCCATCCGACGTCTCGACCAGCAACCGGTAGCCCGAGGCATTGCAGGCGTTGCTCAAACTATGCAGCGTCTGTGGGACGAAGGCATCCACCCGGACGTGCTCGGCCTTGCTCACCAGCAACCCGATGGTACCGGTCTTCCCGCTGACCAGCGTGCGGGCTGCCGCATCTGGCACATACCCAAGTTCGGCCGCCGCCCGCAGCACGCGCTGCCGAGTGGGCTCACCGACCTTGCCTGTCTGCACACCGTTCAACACAAACGAAACGGTCGTTCGCGACACCCCGGCTCGCTCGGCGACCTGACGGCTGGTTACGCGCCTTGGTTTCATTGCCAGCGCCTCCCCGGCGGACACCTGCTGCGTGGCGACGATTTCAGTATCCTCCAGCCACCTTGACACAGCAAAGCTCGGTCACTATGGTACAGGTAACACGCGTTACCTCGCCATCATCATTTGCGCTGCGAATCACCGAGTGGGAGGAGCACCCATGGGTATGGTTCATGCAACAACCACGAGCCTGAGAGATCGCCCCGTCGTTCGCGCCTGGCTCCGCAAGGAGACGCTGGCAGCATGGCTGTTCCTGTTGCCTGCCCTGATCGGGTTCGTGGTGTTCTTCGCCGTCCCCGCCGTACGCGGATTCTATATCGGCCTCACCGACTGGGACCTGCTTTCGGACGCCGAGTACATCGGCCTGGAGAACTACCGCGAGCTGATCGAGGATGACGAGTTCCGGCACTCACTCTGGGTCACGCTCTACTACGTGCTCCTCAATATTCCGTTGCAGACATTTCTCGCGCTCGTCATTGGCGTGGTGTTCGACCGCTTCGTCCGCGGCATGGGCTGGCGGAGTCTCCTCTTGCTGCCGTGGCTCATGCCCAATGTGGTCGTCGCGCTGCTGTTTCTCTGGATCCTCGATCCGGGGCTCGGCATTGTGAATCAGCTGCTCGATTCGGTCGGCCTGCCCGAGCAGTCGTTCCTTGGCTCCGTTGACCAGGCCATGCCCTCGATCGCCGGCATCAACATCTGGCGGCACGTCGGCTACACGGCGCTCCTGATCATCGCCGGCATGCAACGGATTCCGAAGGATCTCTACGACGCTGGCTCCCTCGACGGCGCTTCTGAGACCCGCATGTTCTTCAGCATCACCCTGCCGATGCTGCGGCC
>JAUIGA010000039.1 GCA_030430125.1 Chloroflexia bacterium
CGCTGCCGCAGGTGGAGATGCCGAACCGGGAAGGGTTCACCAGCCCCGATCCGAGGCCAGATGTGGACAACAGCGGCAGCTAGCATGCCGTCGCCGATTCCCTGACACCAACGCATGCGCGATGACGCTGCCCGCGCCGGAAAATTGCCGGCGCGGGTCTTTCACACGATCAGCCTAGACAACGTGACGATCGCGCCGAAGAGCCAGATGCCAACCGGGATGGCCAGGCGTTCCGCCCACCGTCGCCGGTCCAGATCCCTGGCGTGGTGAATTCGCAGCCCCATGACGACGATCACGGGGAGAAAGAACAGCAGGACATCAGCCCAGCCGATCCACAGCGAGATCACCGACAGCAGCATGGCGAAGCCAAGCAACCAATACATCGCTTGTTCCGACGGTCGTTCCTGGAACCATTCCACAACAGGATTCTCACACTTCACGGTCACAGCGCATCAGGAGCAGGTGTTGGTGCAGCGACACTGGCCGTTGATTCCGCCCCAACCTGCACGTTCACGTGATCGCCCCCTGATTTGGATCGCATCCAGGGATTCCATGCTGCTCACTGATACGACCTGATTTCGTGTGTACGCACCATAGCAGCGCATCTGAATCTGTCAATGGCGGCCAAAATTCGTGCCGGATATCGACGAACCCCGAATCCGCATTCACCGAAAGGACATCGCCCCATGCTCCTCTCCGGCCCGTGGCCGGCGCGCCGGTACGGTGACGACGCCTCGCCCGACCCCGACGCCTGGCCCGACGGCACGTTGACGACCGGCGACGCCGACCGCTTCGCGCGGTACGCCGACCTGCGCGCCTTCTACGACGGCGATCAGTGGCTGGGTCGCGCGCAGCGGCACGAGACGCGACTTGTGTTCAACTACGCGCGCTCGCTGATCCGCAAGACCAGCAGCTATGTGTTTCCGGCGCCGGTGCGGTTCTCCGTCACACCAGACACCGACAGCGCGGACGCCCGAGACGCCGCCAACCGGGTCGAGCGGTTGCTTGCGGCGACGATCTCGACGCTCCAGCTCGACCAGCTCGACCTGGCGCTGGCGACCGACGCCGCCGTGATCGGTGACGCGGCAATGAAGGTCACCTGGGACGCCGCACGGCGTCGGCCCCGCGTCGTCGCGGTCGACCCGGCCGCGCTCGTCGTCCGGCACGAAGCCGGTGATCCGTGGTCGATCAGCACCGTGTACCACGCCTATGGGCAAACGGGCCGGGAGATCGAACGGCTGGTCACGCAGGATCAGGCGAGCCGGCTGGCACTCGATGCGAACCGCGCCTATCCGGTTGTCGAGACCTGGAGCGAGTCACGCTGGCGACTGGCGGTGGCCGGGCAGGACGTGGTCGACGCCCCCAACCCCTACGGCTGGATTCCGTACGTGCTGGCGACGAACGATCCGCTGCCGGGGTCTGTGTGGGGGATGTCCGACCTGACCGACCTGATCGATACCTGCCGCGAGCTCAACCGGCGGATGACGGTGCTCTCCCGCGTGCTGGAGCTGTCCGGCGCGCCGATCGCGGTGCTGGAGAACGTCGATGGCTCGGAGGGGATCAGTGTCGGTCCGGGTGCAAAGTGGGAGCTGCCGGAGGGCGCGAAGGCGTACCTGCTCGACCTGCTGCAGGGCGGCGGCGCGGACACGCACATCGCCTACATCGACCTCCTCTACCGCGCGCTGCACGATTTGAGCGAGACGCCGCGCACCGCATTCGGAGATTCGGGTCGCGACCTCTCCGGGGCGGCGCTGGAGGTGGAGATCCAGCCGCTGGTGCAGAAGGTCAACCGGAAGCGGCGGACGTGGAATGCCGTCTACACGCAGCGCAATGCGATGCTGCTCGACCTGATGGAGCGATTCGGTGGCGACGCCATCGACGGCCTGCGGCAGACGACGGCGATCTGGCCGCCGGTGCTGCCGAGCGACCGGGACAGCGCGGTGCGAAACGCGGTTGCGCTGGTGGGGACCGGGATCCAGAGCCGCCGTGGCGCGATGGCGAGCCTCGGCGAGGAGGATCCCGACGCGGAGCTGGCACGACTCCGGGAGGAGGGACACGCGTTCCGGGTGGCGCTGCCGTGAGGTGGAAAATGACCCGGGAACGCGGGCGACGCCGCGGTCGATGATAGACTCAGCGCCATCGACCTCCAGGCGCCGCGCACCCGGCGTGACACCCCATCGGGCACGGGAGAAACCGATGACGTACGATCCGCACGACACGCGCAGGATACCGGTCGGTACGCAGGTGATAGCGCTCAACGGCGAGGTCCTGGGCACGGTGCGCGAGATCCACGCGCACTACCTCCTCATCGACCAGCCGGGTCGACACCTCGATCTCGACGTGCCCGTCCATGCGATTCGGGAATACACGGGCGACGCGCTGCACCTCTCCATCAACCGGGAGGCGACAACCGAGGTCGACCACGAGGAAACGGTGCATCGACATGTGGACGACGCGCCAGCGCCCGAGGCGTGATTCCGGGTCGAAGCAAGCCCATCCGGGTCGTGTCTGCCGATCATCCCATGCCGACCTCGGAACTGGTGACGCCTGTTGTCCGCCCCCACGGCGGCTTTGCCGCCCGGTTTCCTGCGCGGTGACTACACAGCGAAGGGCGGCCCCGATGGATGAGGCCGCCCTTCGTGCAACTGGTTCGGCGCGCTCAGGCGGCCGAATGGGATTGACGAACGGGTTCCGCGCCGGGAACCGGCAATGCCGGCACGCCGCGACTGCCGGGGTCGAGTCGTGTTCCCAGCGCGACGAGGAATCGGGCTGCCGCCCGGCGCGTCGTCGAGACGGCGTGTCCCGGCTCTCGATCGACCTGTGACAGGCGCTGATGGCGCGCGTAATCGCGAAGCATCTGGTCGTGCACGATCCGGATCATTTCGGAGCTCTGAATCGGGTTCATGTGGTGACGTCTCCTGAGACTGTTATCTAGAGCGACCCGCCAGGCTGGGAGTCGGGCCGGCGAGGTGTGGATTGAGATCGGCGGGATGTTCCGCCCGGCACCCTTCGACCCAACGGCCGAACCGCACCAGGGTTCGCCCGGCACGCTGCCGGGCCGATTCCCGATCAAGCTCGTGGGGAGGATGAGCCGCCAGGGAACGCAGATACTCTTGACGATCCTCAACGAGACGGGGCATGGACTGGAGCTCAAAATCGAACATTATGCCGCTCCTTGCAGGACTGCGACCGAGAAGGTCGCCTCGTCGTGCGACACCACCTCGACAACGCGGCCGGGGTACTCCAAAAACGCGAGTTCGGCGTTTGCGTGAGATACGACCTGCTGGGCGGAGACGCCGATTCCGGCCCAGGCGGTATCGGATGTCGTGTGGCAATCGCCCGCCAGCGTGACATGCCACCCTTCGGCGATCGCCCGGTGGACGGTGGCCCGGATCGCGCCATCGGTCCGTGCCCCGGCGATGACAAGATGGGTGATATCCATGCTGTCGAGGATGTCGGCCAGCGACGTGCTGGCGAAGGCATCGGGATAGTGGCTCGACACCACCCATTCCCCCGGCTGCGGGGCGACACGGGTATCGGGGCGCGAGTTCTCGACGGCCGTCGACGATCGGACCGATGCGTCCCGCTGGACATGGACCACCGGGACGTCTTCGTGGCGGGCACGGTGCGCCAGCGCCGCGATGCGATCGACGACTCCGGCACCGTCCCAGGCGTCCTCGCTGGCCGCTTCGTGCAGGTCAATCACGATCAGCGCCGACCGTCCTGTCATTCGCAATCCAACCATTGTGGCGCTCCTGTTCGGTCGCGGGCGACCATGAAAATCTCCGATTCGGGGATGGCTCGTGGGGTGTTTCCCACTGCTGTTATGCTAGCCTCGAACCCGGTCAGGACGGGTCCGCATTGGGACTCAATTCGATCATTCGTTCTATGTACGAACATCACGATCGGGAACGCCCGACGCACGGTCGGCGGTGCGAGCGAACGGCAACTGTCGGTCGCTCGTGGCGATGCGCCCCATGGGGAAACGACGATGGATGCAACCCGACCCGCAAGCCGGATCCTGGCGATGCTGGAGCTGCTGCAGGACATGCCCGGCATCACCGGTCCGCAGTTGGCCGACCGTCTCGGCGTCAGCAGCCGCACCGTGCGCCGATATGTCGGTGCGCTGCAGGAGATGGGGATCCCGGTCGAACCGATGCCGGGGCGATATGGCGGCTATCGGCTGATCTCGGGGTTCCGGTTGCCGCCCCTGATGTTCAGCGCCGACGAGGCGATCGGGCTGGTGCTGGCGATCGTCGCCGCGCGGCCGAAGGGCGTCGCCGGCACCGACCACCCGGCCGAACGCGCCATCTCGAAGATCGAACGGGTGCTGTCGCCCGACCTTGCCCGGAAGATCAGCGAAATCCGGGAGGGTGTGCTGATGCCGACCGGGTTGTGGGACGCGGACGCCGTCTTCCCCGATCCGGATGTGTTGAGCACGCTGACGCACGCGACGCTGACCGGGCATCGCATCTGGATGCGATACAGCAGCCGGGAGCGCGAGGAAACGGCGCGCGAGGTCGACCCCTACGGCGTGGTGGCGCTGTTCGGGCGCTGGTACCTGCACGGATACTGCCACCTGCGGAACGACAAGCGGACATTCCGGGTGGATCGCATCCGCCGGACCGACCTGCTGCCGGCCACGTTCGATCGGCCCGACGGCATCGATGCGCTGGAGGCGGTCGAAGCGTCGCTGGCGCTGTCGCGCGGATGGCGGGTAGTGGTGAAGGTGCATGCGCCCATCGCCGAGGTGCGCCGGCACGTGCCAAGCGCGCTGGCGGTACTGGAGGGCGACGGGCCACGCTGCACGATCCTGCGCGCGAGTGCCGACGATCCGGACTGGTTCGCCTGGCGGCTGATGGACGTGCCCTTCGAGATGACCGTCGTCGAGCCGGCCGAGCTGCGCGAGGCGTTCGGGCGGATCGGGGCGCGGATGCAGGCGGTGGCTGGCAGGGCCTAGCCGCTCACCCGCAACCAGGGTCGGGTGCATTGCCCGCAATGTGGGTGGTCACTAGTCGATCGGTCGCAGGCCCGTGGTTATGAAAATAGCCAACGCAAGCACAACCAAGCTGACGTCCGATCCCCAGCGTAGGTGAGGGTACGAGAGGAGGAGGTCGTTCTGTTGCAAAGTAGCACGCTGGCCAAGGCGAGTGTGCACGAACAGCCCGACGCCCATGATGGCGCGGGAGAAGCCGTAGGTCCCGTAAATCAGGGCCCCTAGAGACGGGGAAGCAAGCACAAAGGACATCGTCGGAATGATGTACCAAAGCCAGAACCCAATGCGTATGGTAAATCCTGCCCCTAGCAACGCGCCAGTACAGAAACCCCACACCAAGGGGTGGCACTGCGCGAGCGCCTTGGACGACGTGCGATCGAATTGCAGGATGCGGCTCCCCGGCCTAGCAAGGGAAGTGCCTCCAACTGCAATCCCAAGACCAGCGACGCCGAACAGCACCAGCGTTCCCGATCTGACATCGAGCAGATGCGACCCCAACCAGCCGAGCAGACCGCCCATCACGCCACCCGCAACCGAACCGCCGAGCAGGAAGGAAAACATGCCGAGCAGATAGCCGACCGTCGTGTTCGAGATGCGTTGGGCGGAACTCACGATTCCGTAGCTGGTGTTGGGCCCTCAGGGGATGCCCATCTGCAAGATACCGACCACCAACGCGGTACCTACACTCAGCGTGGCAAGCACAGTATCGGCGGAGAGGACTGTCATCGTTATGCTGTGCCTCCGTGGAGCGACAAGATCCTGCCAGATGCACAATCGATCACCACTCCTTTCCAGACGCCCCGCCACGCTAGCCTGGTCTCCTCGTCCACCATCAGGAAGAAGAACTGCACGCCAGCCAAACCTTCCACAGTCCCGCCTTCCGGGCCAACTGTGGTGGGCACCGTATTCGACCAATAGAGTTCCAAGGGGATGAGCACCCAATCCGAAGCAAGTTGATCGGTGATCCATTTCGGAAATGACGTCGCGTCACCTCGCTGGAGTACGTCACCGTTCGGCATGAGGAAGCTGTACTCACCCAGCCTCACGATGTCGATGAGATCTTCTCCAGTGGGTGTGTACAACTGCGCCCGGATCGCGGGCGCATCACCCTCGCCAATCGCCGTTAGCAGGGCACTCACGGGTTGTGTCACTTGCTCAGCGGTGCAAGTTGAATCAGATGCCTGGATGCCATCGTGGCCCACCACGGGGAACGCTGGTTCGTGCAAAGTGATCCGGCCGAAAGTGTCGGTCGAACAATTGACTGATGCGACCAACTGGTACTGACGTTGGCTGCCCTCGTCTATCGACCGCATCATCGGTTGCACGACATACGACCAGGCACCAGGATCGCGTCCAGAGGCATACACGGCTGCGTCCTCCTGCTGCGGAATCGCCAGGACATCCTTTTCTGCGGGTCGGTGCGCAATGTACTCCACCGGATTTGTGACAGCGCCACGAGCCAATTCTCCCTCGGGGTCGGATATGGCTAGGACGCCATCGTCAAGGAGGGGTATCAGGCTCGGTTCGCCCAGGTTCCAGGCGGCGACGAATGCGGCGACCGCATCTGCTATATCGCAAGATCCTATTGCGGGCGGAGACGCATTCAACCCAAGAGGAAGAGGTCCAAGGGACATGGTCATTACAATCAGGAGTTGTGCGAACCGTCGCGTGAGCAATGGTGTTCCTCGTTCGCTTCAACTAGTCGCTTCGCTTCGGACAGATCGTCCCAAGATACGTCTTGCAGATACAAAGCCCACTGGGTCCTCCGACATAGTCACAGTATTTCCAGACCTCCAAGCAGCCGTTGGAGTCGTAAAATTCCTCGCTCCAGCAGTAACCATCGCCATTGGGACACGTTTTCGAACGCGTGCAGGGATATGGGGGTGAGCAGCACTGGCCGCAGGATGGATTGGCCGCGGCGACGGCCCCATCCCCGAGACTGCGATCCGCGAGAAGGCCGAAGAATCCCCCCGCCATCGCACGAAGTACGCTTCGCCGGTTACGAAACCCTTGCATAACTATGCCCTCCAGGACGCACGAGCCGATTGTTCGTAGTGCTGTCTGAAGTCGTTTGTTCAGGTTGGCACAGAGACCTGAGCAGTTCGGTGCTGAGCACAGGATGCACCGCTTCAAGGACATTGCCCCGTATACACGCCGCTGACGGTACGCTGTGCGTTCCGCCCCATTGGAACAGTCTCTGAGCGGGTCGGCCCGTGACATGTGGCTGACCGCTTGGAGGCGAAGGATGATCAGACCAGCCGTCGCCCAGCATCACCCAAATCACGCGACTCAAGTCGAGCTTTGAAGAGTGGCAGTACTCCAGCAACTCGTGGCAAGCACTGCACGAGTCTGAAATGAACACGAGTGTGCGCGTTTCGCTCCCCGCGGGAAGATGTCGCACAAGATCAGGGGGCAGCGCCGCGGTCGCATTATCAACTGGCGCCATGCCGCCTGATCGAGCCAACAATGCGGTTAGCGTAGCTACCTGCTGCGTCACGAGCACCAGCACGACCGTGCCAATGAGAAGCCAGATCGTGAGAAGGCCAACGACGATCCATCCTGTGCCGGTCATCCCCCTGCTCCTTTCAACTGCCGTTCAAGCAGGCTTCGATTCCTCTTCAGGGATTGCGCCGATGGAATCAGAACGACCGATCCTGCCAGTCCTGCTGTGGCCGGTACGGACAGGGGGTGGAATGACCCGAGCGTGTGGGTGTCGTCCGAAACGAAGAGGAGGATCGCGAAGGCAAGGAGCAGGACGTTTCGGCCAATCGTGGCCCATCCTATTTCATGGCGTCCCGGACCGAAGCAACTGCATGGGAATCTCCGGCCCCGCAACACTGCCGAAACCGTGAGCGCCGTCGCCATCGACAAGAAGGCCAGCGCAAGCGCAGTTCCTGCTCGGCTCGTTGCTACAAGCGCGAGGGCGATGCCAACTTCACCGAAGCCGAGGAGAACAGCCCATGCCTTTGTGGCCGAACGGAAACCGAAGTTGTGGAGCGCAGCGAGCGTTGCGTCAGGTGTCCGCAGCTTCCAGTACCCGCTGACGCAGAAGAGCAGCACAAGGGCCAGCCTTATGCAGTCGCCGAAGATAGGCTGCATATCGTGCCACACTGCGCTCGTGGTAGCAGCAAGGAGCTGAAAGCCGTTCACGACGCTATGTCTCCACGTGAAAGATGACTTCTATCACCATATCGCGGCGCCAATGTTCTGTCAAGCGGTTGCGTTGGTTCGATACATGCGAAACAGCGAGGGCATCGCGAAGGTCACCGCAATTTGGGAATCGGACGGATCGGCGCGCGGATGCAGGCGGTCGCCGGCCGGGCGTGAACCAATTGGCCCCGGTCCGGCACAGAGGATGAGAAGGGGACCGCGCAACTCGTCAACCACGATCCGCGTTCCCATGAGCAGCGACCCCTGACGCGACATCCGGGAGGAGGGGCATCCCATGAGCGTTGCGAGTGTCCCGCGGCGGCATGGTGCGGCCAGGCCGATCGTCGCGCGGGTTGCGGCCATCGTCGCGCTTGCGGTGGTCGCGGTGGCAGTTGTCGGCGTGTGGGGGCGGCTGCCGTTCGTCGCCGAGTCCAACCCGCTCGGCGCCATGCTCCCCGATGCGTTCCGCTACCAGCAGCAGCGCAGCCTGAGTTGCGAGTATGCCTCGGTGCACATCGCCACGACGATGACGGGGCAGCCGGTCTCCGAATACGAGATCGAGGCGCTGGTGACGCGCGACGAGAACTCACATGTTGGTTACCGCGGCAACATCCACGGCGAGTGGGGCAACACCACCGACTATGGCGTCTACAACGAGCCGTTGCAGGCAGCACTGGCGACCCAGGGCATCACGAGCGACGCGTTCTACGCGGACGGCGACCGCTCGGCGCTGACGGGGGCACTGGATGCCGGCCGGCCGGTCATTGTGTGGCTGGCGATGCGGGGCGATGTGAACTCGTTCGATGCGTGGGACGCGAACGGCGACCGCTTCCAGCTCACGCAGTGGATGCATGTGATGGTCGCTTACGGCTATGACGACACGAACGTCTACCTCAGCGATCCGGGCACGGCCGTCTGGCGGGAGTACACCTGGGCCGAGTTCATGGCGATGTGGGGTGTCATGGATGGCATGGGGCTGAGCGTGTCCCCGGCCTGAAGCGAGATTCGGCGATGGATGCTCTGCGCTTGCACCATGGCCGCCACAGGGGCGGCCACGACGGGTCGTCCGCCGCGTGATCACCCGAGATCCGTCTCATACCCATATGAGAACGGGAGGGGCTCGTCCCCTCCCGTACACGGTCCAGACGGTGTCGGCTGGATGCGGAATCAATTGCCGGGGGTCGGCGTTGGCTCCTGCGATGGCGGCGCATCGAGCGACGCGCGGACCTCGGCGACGAACTCCGGCGTCACCGCGGACGCCTCGTTGCCCCACGACTGGCGAATGTAGGTAATGAGCCCGGCGAGATCCTCGTCAGACGCGCCACGGAAGCTGGGCATGCCTCCCCGGCCCGAAAGGACGGTTGACACGACGATGGACGGATCCTCGAGTGTCACGAGGGGGTTGCCGGCCAGCGGCGGATAATAGGTGAAGGCCACCTCGGATTCCGCACCGGTGCCGCCTGGCTGATGACAGGCGATACAGGTGTTGTTGTAGTACTCCTCGCCCGCCGCGAGCAGCTCCGCCGCCTGCGCGTCATCCGCAGCCGGGGAGGCCTCCTGCGCGCGACCGAGGCCCGGCACGACGGCCATGGCCAGAATCGCGAGGGTGAACAGCCCGGCTACCAGCAATACGATCGGTCGATATCCAGTGTGCGACATGCCTGCCTCCTGGGTTCAGACGGATGCTCTCGGAACGTCGCCGGGGTTATCCCCCCTGAACCACGCGCTGATGGAGATTGTCGATCTGCAGCCATGAGGCCTGGATGGCGCCTTCCATCCAGCCGGCCACATGCCCCAGGAAATCTCCGGAGAAGTAGATCCGCCCGTCTGGCTCCAGGAGCCGCGGGTAGTACTGCTCGCGCGCGTTCGATGACCAGCTCGCCCAACCGCCCAGCGCGTACGGCTGCAGGTGCCAGTTGACAGAGAAGCCGCTTTCGAACTCTTCGCGCATTTGCGGGTGGATCTTGCTGCCGAGCTCCAGCGCGAGCTCGATGCGCTCCGCCGGGGAGAGGCTGCTGACCCTGAGCGCGGTGTTGCCGAAGTTGTAGTAGGCCTGGAGCACGCCCTTTTGGGTGTGGTAGTCCCAGGTCGGATAGGAGATCGTGCCGATCTCCGACATGTTGGTGAAGGTGAGGCCGCCGTAGATCCAGTCGTCCTCCTCCCAGAAGCGGCGCTTGAACTGCAAGCCCATCTTGCCGACGGGGAAGTACGGTCCGTTGCGCATCGCCTCCAGTGTTTCGTTGGCCACATCCTTCTGCGGCAACTGGAGGAACACCGGGAGCGGAATGGTGGAGATGCAGTAGTCGGCGCTGACCGTGGCCATTTCGCCCAACTGCTTGTCGAGGTAGACGATCTCGACACCCTCGTCGGTCTGGCGGACTTCGTGGACCTCGGCGAGAAAGGTGAGATGCTGCTCGACCTGGGGCAGGAACCCCTCCTCGTAGATCTGGCTCATGCCCTTGGCCGGCTTCATCATCACCGGCTGGTGGAGCAGGTCGGTGAACGGGGTCAGCGAGCCGGACTGCGCCACAAATGGCAGCAAATCCTCGAGCGGCAACGGATCCGTCGGGACTTCCACCTGGTTGCCGGCACCGTCGATCTCCACCCAGCCGCGGGCCATGTTGGGCCCGTAGGAGAGATCGTCGCGGGACAGCAGGCCGACATCGATGAGGTAGTCGATGAACGCGTCCCGATCCTCTTCGGAGAGGGGCGCATCGAGCAACTCCTGGTCGAGCGCCTTGGCCAGCAACTCGGAGGTGTAACCGGTCATGTCCGTGACGACTTCGCGGATGCGCGTCGGCGTCGCGTTGAGGGGCCCGGAGATGCCCTCCATGTAGGCGTAGGCATTGAAGTTGATGTCGGTGTGGTGAATGGTCGGGATCTGGAATTCCCGCAGATAGTGGTGCACGGATTGATGGACGTAGGGGATGCGCCAGGCGCCCAGGTCGATCCACTGCCCCTCGTCGAAGTCGCTGACCTGCGGGTCCTTGCCGATCTCCTCGACGTGAGAGCCCCGGCGCACGGTGAAGACGTGCCCGCCGACGCGGTCGGAGGCCTCCAGGATGCGGACGCCATAGCCCGCGTTCATCAACTCATAGCCGGCGACGAGACCGGCTGGTCCGCCGCCCAGGATGACGACGCTGGTCCCCTCGCCGCCGCCCTCAAGATCGGGCGGGGCATCGTACTGGGCCGCCGCGTTGAGGTGGCCCCAGGCGCTCATCGCGCTCCAGGCCGCGGCGGTGCCACCGAGCGCGGTCACCGCCTGAATGAACCGGCGACGGGTCACCGGCCCCCCTTGGGCGAAACGGACAGCGCCACGTAGCGGTTCGGCCATCGGTGCAATCTCCTCTTCCACCATTCCACGGCGCATCGCTCGTGACGGACGCTCGCGAGCGCGGCAGTCGGATGGTGATGTCGATGAAGCTGCCAACGCCCACGGCGGGCCGGGTATCGTCGATACCGTTCACATCCTCCTGCATACGAAACGGCCACAGGTTGCCGGCATTCTGCTGACGTTGGACCTTCATGCTAGGTGACGGTTCCGGTTCCGTCAATGCCTTGTCGCCGGCCACGACCCTGACAAGCCGTTTCTGCTCATGGTGTCGCGAGGAGGTGGCTGTCCCGGCGGCGCGACCGGGGTACCGGCGCAGAGCATGGCGTCCGGAGATGTACACAGCGCTCCGGGTGACGACAGATCGGCGCCTGCTACCCGACCTCGCGGAGCAGCTTTTCGATGCGCATCAGTTGCTCCTTGACGTCGCGGATGTCGTCACCAACCTCGGCGCGAAGCATCGCCACATCCTGCTCGATACGATCGAGGCGGCGCTGGGTTTCCTCGCCGCCACCGGCGGACTTCAGCGCCATCCGTTTCTCCTCGCCTTCCTGCCAGCGCTCCCAGACGGCATACCCGATGCCACCCATGATCGCCACGATTGGGATCAGCACCCAGACCATCCCGGCAATCTCGCCCATTCACTCACTCCTTGCACGTTCCAGGTCGTGATCGTCGCGCAGCGTGCGCGCCGCCAATGCCACCAGCTCCGGTGTGACGAGCAGATCGAACTCGACCGCCTCGAAGATCTTCATCGCCTTGCCATCGTCCGAAACCTCGTGACGCCCGCGCACCAACCCGGCATCCTCGAGCTTGCGAAGGTGGAGGTAGGCCAGCGGGCGACTGATGTGGACATCCCGCGCAAGCTGGCTGACGTGGACCGGGCCACGGACAAGCGCGGCGACGATCCGGAGCCGGTGCGGGTTGGCGAGAGCGCTCAGGATCGCGAGGAGACGATCCCCGGTGGGATAGCCGTTCACTTCCTGCACCCGGTGCTGCGTCGATCGATCTGACATGTGTAATATTTTACTGACAGACGAGGATTGCGTCAATTCGCGGCGAACAGCACGCACCGCAGCGCCTGATCGATCCCTACTCGCGATTTCGGGCACCGCGGAGGATGGCGGCCTTGTCGGCCGGCAGGAGATAGCCGCGTTGGGCCTCGCTCCAGGGGCGGGCGAGACCACATGTCGCGAACGCATCGCCGGCGGCCGCGACCGCACGAGCGACGTCGGCGTGCACCGCCAGACCAAGCCGGTCACGGAGGGTCGCGCCGTCGAAGCGCTCGTCCGGGTTGTCGACCATCAGGTCGAGCATGCGACGCGCGGGCATATCGCCGAGCCTCGCCAGGATGTCGCGGACGATCTCGACGTCGGCCTCGGTGAGCTCGCGCAGGGGCGCCAGCTCGACGCCATCGCGATCGACCCGCGACGGCTGGCGACGGAACGCAGGCATGACCTCCCGCGCGACGGCGCGCAGCACCGGCACCTCCGCTTCCGTCCGCGGCCAGGGCAGGGTGATGTCACTGAACCCGGCGTCGTGGTAGGCGGCGACTCCCTCGGCGAAGGCGTCAACCGACGCCAGCAGGTTGATCGACGGGCTGACCACCCGCGCAAGCGAGCGGGGATCGCGTCCCTGCTCCTCGCAGAGGGCGTCCATGCGGGTGTTGAGCGCGCGGCCCTCGTCCGGGGTGGCGACGGCGTTCCACATGTCGGCGTGTTTCACCGCGAGGCGCATCATGCGGGGTTTCGTGGCGCCGATCAGCACCGGCATGCGCGGCTGCTGCAGCGACTTGGGCTGGAAGGGGGCGTCGAGCAGCTGGTAGTGGACGCCGTCGTAGGTGGAACGCTCCTGACGCTGGAGCAAATCCCACATCTCCAGTGCCTCCTCGAAGCGGTCGACGCGCTCCTTCGGCGGCGGGAAAGGGATGCCATAGGCCTCGTGCTCGCGCTCGGTCCAGCCAGCGCCGACGCCGAAGACGACGCGGCCGCCGGAGACGTGGTCGACGCTGATCGCCTGCTTGAGCAGGATCGCCGGATGGCGATAGGTGTTGCCGGCAACCATCACGCCGAGGCGCAGCGACTGGGTGAAGGGCGCCAGCGCGCCGAGCATGGTGTAGGCCTCGTGGGTGGGCTCGTTGACATCGAAGAGTCCGTAGAAGTGGTCGACGAGGTAGAGGGAATCGAACCCGAGCGTCTCGGTCTCGCGGGTTCTCGCGAGCAATTCCGGCCACGGCAGTCGCTGGCCGAGCACGATACCGAAGCGTGGCGACGGATCGACGACAGGATAGGCGGGTGTCGAGGGCATGGAGGCTCCTTGGTCGCGGCATGGCGTGCAGTCGGCCCAGCATCGCATTGCGCATCCCGGCCCGCAAGCGTGGCGCACATTTGGCAGTTCGATGCGTTCGGCATAATAGAACATTTGTTCTATTTCATGTTCGCAGACCTGCACCGCAGGGACAGGAGGACCGCATGACGACACGACTCGATCTCCGCACGATGGTTCGACG
>JAUIGA010000040.1 GCA_030430125.1 Chloroflexia bacterium
GTTGTCGACGCCGACACGGTGCGCCAGCTCATGCGCAGCGACAAGAAGCGCGTGTCTGGCGAACAGCAGTGGATCGTACCGTCCGAGGGCGGCGGGGTCACCATCGAGCGTGGTGTGCCGGCGTTCGCGGTTGATGGCACACTGTCCGCGGTCCTTGAATAGCGACTGAGAACCCGCGAAACGCTGTGCTATGCTCTTGACGGTAAGCTGGCGCCTGTCCGGATGGTCGGTGGGTGCTGCGCGCCCTTACGCCGCCCGGTGACCGATATGCTCCGCGTGCGGCGGAAGGTCGCGATTCGCTCGAATGTGGGGGTCCCGCCACGTGACGTCTTCGCCCAAGGTCGTGGTCAGCGCATCGATCGCGTTTGACCAGATCATGTCGTTCAATGGATCGTTCAAGGACCACATCCTGGCCGAGAAGGCGCATGTGCTTTCCGTGAGCTTCTTGATCGATTCGATGAAGAAGCATCGGGGAGGCGTTGGGGGCAACATCGCCTACTCGCTGGGACTGCTCGGCGAACCCACCGCGCTTGTTGGGTCGGTTGGGGAGGACTTCGCGGAATACCGCGCCGTGCTGGAAGATCTCGGCATCGACACAAGCGGTGTCGTCGAGGTGGCCGGGGAGTACACGGCATCCGGATTCATGAATGCGGACCTCCACGGCAACCAGATCGTCTCGTTCTATCCCGGCGCGATGTGGAAGTCGCGGGAAATCGACTTGCGCCATGCCGCCGACGCGGCGGACTACGCACTGGTCGGCGCGCACGATCCCGAGGGGATGATGCTGCACGTCCGGCAGGTTGCGGCTTCACGTGCGAAGCTGGTGTTCGACCCGTCTCAGCAAATCCCGATGTTGTCGGGGGACAATCTGGTCGAGGGGATCGAAGCGGCCGATATCGTGGTCGCCAATGACTACGAGTATTCGATGATCGAGCGGAAAACGGGGTTGTCGTTGGCGGACATCCAGCGACGGGTCGAGCTTACCGTCGTCACGTTTGGCGAGCATGGGTCGGAGCTTCGGCTCGGACCAGATACGGTGCGCATACCAATCGCCCCAGCGCGAGCGGTGACCGATCCGACCGGTGGCGGGGACGCGTATCGTGCCGGATTGCTGAAGGGGCTGTTGATGGGACTCGACCTCGATATGGTCGGGCGCATGGCCGCACAGGCCGCGACATATCCCATTGAGAACTACGGGACCCAGGAGCACATCTATGACGTGCCGGCGTTCATCGCTCGCTTTGACGAATCGTTCCCGGACTATGCGGGCCGATTGCATCCGGCCGACATGGTGACTGCAGTCACCACCTGACGGGTGGTGGAGACCATTTGCAAACTCGCGCGACACAGCGCACGCAACACGGAGGTTATTCCCGAGATGGTGGCAACACAGGCGAATGCCAGGAATTTCGACATCAAAGACCCGTCGCTGGCGCCGGAAGGGCGACGGCGAATCGACTGGGCGGCACGAGAGATGCCGGTCCTTGCCCAGATTCGCGAGCGATTCGCGGATGAGCGTCCGCTTGCGGGCGTTCGCATGCTCGCCTGCGCGCACATCACCACCGAAACGGCCAATCTTGCGCTGACCCTCCAGGCGGGTGGCGCCGACGCTGTCCTGTGTGCCAGCAATCCACTCTCGACGCAGGACGACGTGGCGGCCGCGCTGGTGGATGCCGGCATCCCGGTGTTTGCGATCAAGGGCGAGGACGACGACACCTACAATCGGCACATCCAGTCGGCCATCGCACACAAGCCGCACCTTGTGATCGACGATGGCGCCGATGTGGTGGCGACGATCCATCGTGACTACCCGGAGCTGCTGAGCGAGATCAAGGGCGGCACCGAGGAGACCACGACCGGCGTGATTCGCGAGCGCGCGATGGAGAAGGCAGGTGTCCTGAAGTTCCCGATCGTTGCGGTCAACGACGCCGACACCAAGCACTTCTTTGACAATCGGTACGGCACGGGCCAGAGTACGATCGACGGTATCCTGCGCGCGACCAATGTGCTGCTCGCCGGCAAGACGGTGGTAGTCGCGGGGTACGGTTGGTGTGGCAAGGGCATTGCCATGCGAATGCGCGGTCATGGCGCGCAGGTGATCGTCACCGAGGTCGATCCGGTGCGAGCGCTCGAGGCGGCCATGGATGGCTTCAGGGTCATGGAGATGACCGACGCGGCGCCGCTCGCCGACGTTGTCGTGACCGCGACCGGCAACATCGATGTTGTGGACCGCCATCACTTCGAGGTGATCAAGGACGGGGTGATCCTCGCGAACTCCGGGCATTTCAATTCTGAGATCAACCTCAAGGCTCTTGGCGAGATGGCGGGCGAAGGCCGGCGCATGCTTCGCCCATTCGTTGAGGAGTACAGCTTCAACGGCAAGCGCGTCATGGTGCTTGGCGAGGGGCGGTTGATCAACCTGGCATCGGCCGAGGGCCATCCTGCCAGCGTGATGGACATGAGTTTCGCCAACCAGGCACTCGGTGCCGAATACATCGTCAACGAAGGCGATACCCTCGAAAACCGTGTCTACAAGATGCCGGAGCACATCGACCGGGAGATCGCCGCGCTGAAGCTGAAGGCGATGAAGATTGCGATCGATACGCTCACGCCAGCCCAGGACAAGTACCTGAACTCGTGGGAAACCGAGTAGTAGCGTTTTGACCCTGCTGCACAGCACTGTTTGCCGAATACATCAGCGGGTCGGCCGCTCCGGCAGCGCCACCCGCGAAAAGGACATCGCATGGCCACCACGTTTGACTCCGCGGAGCGCGTGCTGTTTACCTCAGAGTCAGTTACCGAGGGACATCCGGACAAGATCTGCGACCAAATTTCCGATGCCGTGCTCGACGCCGCGTTGACGGACGACCCGTTCAGCCGGGTCGCCTGCGAGACGTCGACCACTCGCGGGTTGGTCTTCGTGTTTGGTGAGATCACCACCGAGACCTACATCGACATCCAGGAGGTCGTCCGGCAGGTTTTGACCGACATCGGGTACACACACTCCAGCCACGGATTCGACGCGGAGACCTGCGGTGTGTTCGTCTCGCTGCGAGAGCAGAGCAAGGAGATCGCGGACGGTGTCTCCGCTGCGCTCGAGTCACGCGCCGGTGGTGAGTTCGATGAGGCCAATCGCACGGGAGCCGGCGATCAGGGCATGATGATCGGTTATGCCTGCCGCGAGACACCGGAGTACATGCCGCTGCCGATCGCGCTCGCGCACCGAATCACCCGGCGCCTGGCCGAAGTGCGAAAGTCGCGCGAGTTGGCATACCTGCTGCCGGACGGCAAGAGCCAGGTGACCGTCGAGTACTCGGGCGGCAAGCCGGTCCGGGTAGACACGGTGGTCGTATCGACCCAGCACACACCCGACGTCGACAACGCGACAATCGAGCGCGACATCGTCGCGCAGGTCATCCGGGCCGTGGTGCCTGGCGAGCTGCTGGACGAGAACACGCAGTATTTCGTCAATCCGAGCGGCAGGTTCGAGGTTGGCGGCCCGGTCGCCGATGCCGGGCTCACCGGTCGCAAGATCATCGTCGACACCTATGGCGGCATGGCCCGCCACGGCGGGGGCGCGTTCTCCGGCAAGGACGCGACCAAGGTCGACCGATCCGCCGCCTACGCGGCCCGCTACGTTGCCAAGAACGTGGTCGCTGCTGGGCTGGCCGATCGCTTCGAGCTCCAGATCTCGTACGCAATTGGCAAGGCTCATCCGGTGTCGATCATGTGCGAAACGTTCGGTACCGGCCGGATTCCGGACACCGAAATCGAGCGTCTCGTTCGCGAGCACTTTGACCTTCGACCCGGAGCGATCATTCGCGACCTTGACCTGAGACGACCGATCTTTCGGCAGACGGCGGCCTACGGTCATTTCGGCCGGACCGATATCGACCTTCCCTGGGAACGAACGGACAAGGCTGAGGCGATTGCGGTGGCCGCGGGTCTTGCGCAAGGGGCACCGGCTGACTAGGATGCCACCGAGCACGTCGCGCCGCGTGTCGAAGCGGCCGACGTGCAGCGGCTGGACGTCAGAACTCAGTCAGGGCTCGTTTCCGCATGAAGCTCATCGTCGCTATCATCCAGGCCTACGACAGCGATCGGCTCCTCCGAGCCGTGACCGACGCCGGTTTCGGCGCCACCAAGATCGTCAGTACCGGTGGATTCCTGCGCATGGGCAACGCGACGGTGTTGATGGGTGTGGCGGACGATCGCGTGCAGGAGTGCCTCGACATCATCCAGGCCAACTGCAAGCCCCGTGTCGAGGTGGCGTTCGACCCTGCCGAACATGAGTTCATTGAGTGGTTTCCGATCGGCGTGCACGATGTCATGGTCGGTGGCGCCGTCGTCTTCATCGTTCGCGTGAGCGACTTCGTGCGCGTGATACCGGATCAGGTTCGGAGCGAACCCTGATGGATCGTCTGTCGTGGCGCACGATTGTTGCGACCTGGAGCGGTGCGGCTTGGCTGGTTCTCCGGCAGTTTGGCGTGCTGGCGGCGTCGCAGCGAGATGCGCGCCAACATGAAATCCAGTTGGTCGAGGAGTCTGGTGCTGGCGCCACCTCGCGGGAGCGGCTGCCGGACGGGCGCATGCTGACCCTGCCGCTCGAGCGGGACCCGAGGCTTCACCACCCACCGACCCATTTCCACAACCACCGCGGCTTCAGCGCGAACTGAGACGAGCCGCCGGCATGCCGGCGGCTCGTCTCAGGCAATCCCGCGCACAACTGTACGGTGCCCGTTTGCCCTATCCCACTTCGCCATCGGGTTCCGTCTCGGCTTCGCTCGTCACATGGCAGATCGGCCAGTCAGCGAGGCAGGAGACTGCGCACCGACCACAGCGCATGGCGGCGCGGACTGCGGCCAACAGCTTGTTGTGGCTCCCTGGTGGTGCGGTTCATGGCGTTGGGCCAGAACCTGCCTATGGGGTGAGACTCGGTCCCCGCGACACCGCGAGTCCGGCAACACGCTGCGCAGGGACCGCTGCCTTGGCTAGTTGACGGCCTGGACCTCTACGGGGTCGTACCGGGCGTTGTCAGGAAGCATCCCGCCGAGGATGTGCTGGATTGCCATGATGTGACTGCAGGTTCCGGCCAAATGGGTCTCGAAGGTGTGGCAGGAGCAGTGCCATCCTGTGTCCGACAAGGTCACCGTATACTCGTCATGACTCCCCTGGAACGAGGCGCTGAACGCCTGGAACTTGATGCGCTCGGGTTCCCGCGCGTATCGATGCGCCTTCTCGATCTTGCTGATTACGCTTGAGTACATGATGTATCGCTCCTTCGTCACGCCAGCTCGACGGTAGATCTGGCTTCCCCCTGTACACAGCGACCTGAACTCCGGCACCAACAGGCCCGATCAGCCGTCGCGGGAAACGGCGGATAACAAATCGCACCCGGCAGCGAGTAGCGCGGGTGCGTGTCAACAGTATTGTGTTGTTGGCGACTGTGACATGGGGGCCTCCTTGCATCCCTCGTTCCACGCCTGTGTGCCGGTGCAGGTTGTTGAGAGCGGAGTATAGCACCAGTGCCGGAAGTTGGCCACCAGCGATTGGCTCTGCTTGGTGGGGCGACCTTGCCGATGCACCCGCCGAGCGCGAAACGGGGTCGTATACTGGAACACTGGTGTGTCGTTCAGCAGAAAGCGTGAGCCATGACACCGAATGTCGAATCACTCAATATCCTGCAGCGCGTCCAACTTGCATGGCATCTCATGCGGGACGATCGCGTGGCGCCGTGGATCAAGCGTGTCGGACCGATCGCGATCATCGCCTATGTGGTCTCGCCGATCGACCTGATCCCGGACATCCTGATCGGGCCCGGCCAGGTTGACGATCTTGGCGTCATAGCCATTGGGCTCGTCATCCTGCTGCGGATGCTGGTGCAGTTCGCGCCGGCAGAGGTGGTCGAGGAGCACGTGTCTCGCATCCTCGGCAGGCCGGCATGGGGCGCCACGTCGGGAGTAGACGACACGATCGAGACGAGCGGGCGTGTGCGCCGGTAGGATTCACGGAGACCAAGGGCCATGGCACCACCACACAGGGATACGTCACGAGCCGCCGAGCGCCGGCGTCAACGTCGGCAGCGACGTGCCGAGCAGGGGAGTTCGCCGCAGCGATCATCCCAGGCACCGCGGATGGCACCGCTGTCGCTCGACCCCAAACCGCGAGCGACGCAGACCGCCACTCCAACGTCGCTGCTGGATCCGGAGGTGGAGTACCGGCTCGTGCGTCGAGATCTCTGGCGCCTGACCATCTACTCGGCAATCTGCTTTGCTGTCATGATTCTCGCGTTGCTCTTCATCGATGCCTGATCCGGCGGTCGGCCAATTGGCGTATGATGCTGACGTTGTCGGATTCAACTCTGCCTGAAATGAATGGACCCCGACGCACGGCGCCGGGGTCGTCTTGCGCTGATGATACGGGATGGGGATCGCGCTACATTGCGTCGTCGTGACTGTTGTCCTTCGCCGCCGAGTCGACGTACGATGCAGCGTCCTCGTCGATTTCGGCTGAGCCCTCGTGATTTGAGTCGTCCGTATCCTCATCCGAGTCATCGTCGAGGAGTTCTTCTTCTTCGTCGCCGAATGAGAAGTCGGCCTCCTCGCGCTGCGACAGGAGCTCGCGCTCGCGCATGAGCTCGATGGTGTGCCGGTTCTGGCGAGGGAGGCCGAGCTTGCCGGCGTTGGATGGGTCCTGGAACACTTCGCGAAGGATGATGCGGAGGCTGTGTCCCGACATGCCCAGCGCGTACATCTCGTACCGGTTGCCCGATGCGATCAGCGCGACCAGGCGTTGTGCAATTCGTTGCTCCAGCTCGCCGAGATGAATCCCGTCGCGACTCGCCACCAGCACTCGCGCGCCCTGCACCTCGAACGTGAGCTGTTCGCCGGGAGAGACCGTGGCCAGGATTGCATCTTCTACCGCATGCGTGAGCTCGTCCACCCACGTCTTGCCGACCTCCTCAACGAACACGCCCGCGCGTGGCGACGGCACGAGCTCCTCGCTGGCAGGCGGCGGTGTTTCGACGTTGGCCAGCATCTCCAGGCGCTGCAGGTTGCGACGCGCGATCATGTTGGCCGGGTCGGCGTTCAGGGCTTCGGAATAGGCATCCCACGCCTCCTGAAGGCGACCAAGCTCAAGCAGCGCGCGACCCTTGCGGTTGAGCGCCTCGGCGTCCCGGGGGAACCGTTCGAGAAAGTCAGTGTTGATCTCAAGCGCCTGGGCCCAGTCGCCGCCGAGGGCAATCTCGCGGGCTTCGGCGAGCATCTGTCGTTTGGTCGATTGCCGAGTCGTCTGGGTGGTGCCCTGAGCGTCTGTCAACGTGATGTCCTTTCGTGGGAACGGTGAATGGATGATCCAGGTGGCTACGTCGGGTCGCCGATTGGCTCGCCCATCAGGAACCACGGCGACGTGCGCGTGATCCTGACATTCATCAGTTTTCCGGTCAGCTCGCGATCGTCGTCAAAGTGCACGAGAGTGTTGCCGCGGGTGCGACCTGTCCATCGGCCGCGGGACTTGCCTTCAACAAGCACCTCGGATACATCGCCGAGCCGTCGACTGTTGATCTCGGTCGCGACGCGCTCCTGCAGCTTCTCGAGCGTCTGATGGCGTCGCAGCTTCTCTTCGTGCGGAATGTCGTCGTCCCATCGGGCGGAGAGGGTGCCCGGACGGGGAGAGTACATGGCCAGGTGGACCTTGTCGACTCGCGTCCGTTCGAGCATGTCGTAGGTCTGCATGAACTGCGCTTCGGTCTCGCCCGGGAACCCGACGATGACATCGGTCGCAACCGTCACCCCCGGCATTTGCTGCCGTGTATAGGCGATACGTTCCATCCACAGGTCGCGGGTGTAGGTGCGGCGCATGCGGCGGAGCACTTCGTTGTCACCCGCCTGAACCGGCAGGTTCATGTGCTCGCACAACGTGCCGAGCTCGCCCATGGTGTCGATGAGCTCGTCCGTCATGTATTTCGGGTGCGACGTGAGGTACCGAAGGCGCTCCAGTCCCGGCACCTTGTCGACGGCGCGCAGCAACTGGGCGAGATTCGGTTGATCCGGGAGGTCGTGGCCGTAGGCATTCACGGTTTGCCCGAGCAGGGTTACCTCGCGGACGCCGGTGGCGACGACACGTTCGACCTCGTTGACGATTTCGGCCAGGGGCCGGCTGGTTTCCTTGCCGCGGCGATACGGAACGATGCAGTAGGAACAGAGGAAGTTGCACCCGTAGATGATCGGGATATAGGCGGTGACCGCGGCGGTGCCGGGCTCCTGCTGCGGCAGGTAGTAGTGCGGGAGCTGCTGGAGGTCATCCTCGAGCTCGGTGAGCTCCGGCACGACTGACTGAAGCTTGTCGAAGTCCGATGGATCGAAGAAGAGGTCGACGTGCGGAAACGTCTGCTTCAGCTTCTCCTGCTGTTTCGTGACCATGCAGCCGGTGAGCACCACCGGAACCTCGGGACGCTCGCGTTTCAGCCGTACGAGACTGTTGAGCTTGCCGGTCACCTTGTCTTCCGCTGCCTGACGCACGACGCAGGAGTTGAGCACGACGATGTCGGCGTCGTCCTCGGTGCGCGTCGGCTCGTAGCCGACCTCCTGGAGCATCGCCGCGACCTTCGCGGAGTCGGCCTCGTTCATCTGGCACCCGATGGTCCAGATGTAGAAGTGCTTGCCGTTGCGTGGAAGGCGAGCGGGGCTGGTTTTCGGCTGGATTTGGATGAGTGGGCTCGTCGACACGGGCATCTCCAGACAACAACGAACACTCCAAATCGCTCTTCGATCGGTCGTTCGAAGAGCGAGTCAGTGCCTCGACAAGTCATTATAGCCAAAATCAGCGGCATCCGTGCGGATTGGGTCAGAGAGTCAACACCGGCATGTACGTACACTGATGCTGGCTCAGGTGCGATGGTAGGCTTGTTTTCATGCGAACCAGGGGTCGAAGGTCGGCCTCTGACGCGCTGGTTCAGTTCCTGGGTCCTGCCTTAGTCGTGAGGGTATGCCCGTGTTCACCCCTGCCGCCCGCCGCCTGTTTGGTGTCCTGCTGGCACTGCTGCTGATGGCGACACCTGTGTCTCTGGTGACGGGTGCCGCCGCCGATCTTGACGATGGACCAACGACGCGAATCGCCACCCAGAACGTGGACTGGCTCTCGGCCACGGACGCCGCGCGCCTCGATCTCGGATTCAACGTGCTGGTGCCGTCCTGGATCCCAGGCCCGTTTGGCGGCTCCCCGGCGATTCAGGGTGGCGGCGGGTACTACAGCCTCTACTGGATGATTCCGGGCGGAGATCCGACATTCCTGCTGGTCGAGGGCACCGTGGGTGGCGCGCTGCCGTCTGGCTCGCCGGCCGACCTGAACAACCAGCTCAGCATCAACGCCTCGGTGCAGGGGTATGACGCGATCCATGACGTGACGTCGATTTACGACAATGTCTGGTGGATTGCAGGTGGCGTGATGTACTCGGTAAGCAGCAATAACATGACCGGCACGGACAGCCTGTCCCTGGCGAATTCGCTGGTCGCGCTTCAGCAGCCGGCCGCACCGGAACCGGAGCCGACTGAAACGGAGGTCCCGCAGGAGCCTGAACCCGATACCGGTTCAACCGGTCCGACCGGCTCGATCGACAGTCCCGGGTCGGTGGCATCGGGTTCCCCGTCGACCGTCTGGGCATACCCCAGCGCGGTGGGCACGCTCCGCACAACTGGCGGCTACTTCGTCGATTCGGGGCAAACGTTCATCACGGACCTGACCGGTGGGGCGGTTGCCTGGCAGGCGCCATCCGTGGACAGCGAAACCGTCGTCGAGTTCACGTTGCTCGATGCACAGACGGGGGTTGTCACCGACGTGGCGTCTGTTGTCGTGTACCCGGTGACAGGAGGCGGCTCGACGGGCGCCAACCAGGAATCGACCGGTGACGCGCCGGACTCTGCAGTCACGACGGAACCGACAGAAGTGGATGAAGACTCGACTGCATCGACAGATTCTGACGGCACCGACGCCGCGGGGACGTCGGAGGACGACACCGGCGCTCAATCCGAGGCCAGTGACCGCCCGTTGACCGACGGAACAGGTGGCGCGCGCCTGCCATCTGAGGGTGATGGCACCGCGGGCGCACGACTACCCGCTGGTGGAGACGGTACCGGCGGCATCAGGCAGGTCGCCGTCCCATAGGGGCGACCGCGAACTCCGATTGCCATCTTGCGGCCTGGGGGATCATTGCCTCAGGCCGCTGGTCGTTTCTGGGCCTCGTGGTCGGACGGCTCAAGCAACACCACGAACTGCGTGCCACCGGTCGAGGCTTCCTCGATCGTGATCGTGCCGCCGTGTGCGCGTGCGAGCTCGGCACAGATGTACAGGCCGAGCCCCAGGCCGGGCATCGCGCCTTCGGATGCCTCTCGCCGCCGGTAAAAGGCCGAGAACAGCTGCTCTCGCTCGGCCTCCGGGATCCCCTTGCCCTCATCGGTCACGGCGATCTCCAGGTTCCAGCCCTCCCGGTGCGATGGACCCACCGCAACGGTGATCGTGCCGCCGTCGGTGTACTTGATTGCATTGCCGACGAGATTGTCGACGATCTGATGGATGCGGTCTTCGTCGACATTGGACGTGTGTGACTCCCACGTGGCCGCAAGACGGACCGTATGGCTGTCGGTCGATGCGTTCGCCGAATCGACGACGCGCCGCGCGATGGCGACGACATCGACGGGGGAGCGCTGGATGGTGAGCCGACCCGCCCGTGCGCGGGAGACGTCGAGCAGGTCATCGACGAGGCGTGTCATGCGATCGGCGTGTTTCTGCATGGTCTCGAGATAGGAGATGTGCCGATCGTGACCACCCTCGTTTGCGAGGTCCCGCGCGACGACCTGGGCGAATCCGCGAATCGGCGTAAGCGGGGATCGCAGCTCGTGCGACACCACGGAGACGAACTCGTCTCGCATGCGCTCCGCTTCCTTCAGTGGGCGTACATCCTGGAAGACACCAACTACTGCATCGATGGTGCCGTCGTCGGCCCAGAGTGGGGCCGCGCTGCCGATGACCGGCAGGGGGTCGCCGCCATGCTGGTGGACCGCGAGCTCGACGCCGGTCACGGTGTCGCCGGTGGCGATCGCGCGGTTGATGGGCAGGCGCTCGGGCGAATCGTCGCCGGCCCATCGTAGCTGGTCGACCCGCATGGAGAACGGATTGCCGCTTGCGGGCAACCGGAACATGCGCTGGGCGGCCGCGTTCGACGCCACGATGATGCCCTGCGGGGGGCGCACGACCATGACTGCCTCCGGCATCGTCTGAATGACGGCCTGAAGGCGTCTATGTGAATCCGAGATGCGCCCGAGCAACTCCTCCTGGGCGTCGGCGATGCTGGCGGACTCCATGAAGGCGACCGCGCGGTGGGCGAGCGCTTCGAGGCGAGCCGTGGCTGTCTGGGCGAACCGGTACGGGGCGTAGAGCCCGACCCACGCGACACCGACCACGCGGTCTTCGGGTCCGATCAGCGGGACGCCGAGGACGGATCGGACATGCGGATTGACTTCATGCACGTCGCCGATGTCTTCCGGCATGACATTTGCCGTGTCGTTGATCGAGATGGGACGCCGTTCCCGCGCTACCCGTCCGACGAATCCATCGCCGAACGGCAGCTCGACGGTGGACATCGTCTTCTGGTCGGTCAGGTCGTCTCCGCCGTAGGTGACGGCCTGGACGAGCGAGGTTGCCGCGTGGTCCGTCATGTAGATTGCGCCGGCCGATGCCCGATTGACGCGGACCATGGCCGTCAGGATGTTGTCGATGACGGAGACGTAGGCGGCATTGTCGCCGGCGGGGCGTTGGGCGGCGGCGATCTCAACGGCGTTCAGGGCGGTATTGGCCGCCCGCATCGCCGCGGCGTCGAGACGGGCGCCCGCCTGGTCGTATTTGAGGCGCTCGACCGTCGCCGCGACGGTGCTCGCCAAGACCAGGAACAGGATGAGGATCAGCGCGTCGCGACCCGAGTGCCAGAAATCGAGGCGCCAACGCGCGCCGAGCAGGACAAGGTCGATCAGCAGCGCGGCAACAGCGATAGCCGTGACGCCACCGACCCAGTCGGCAACGTAGGTCGCAAGCATAACTGAGACCACGAGCATCGGCGCCACGATCGCGGGATCGACGTCTGGCGCCAGCACCCCAATGGCCAGCAGGGGAACCGCAATCGAGCACGCCGCGAAGACAAGCCGCCAGGGTTCGATGCGCGCATCGCGCATCGACGTCACCTGGTCGCTGCCGATGGAGGCCCATCGGCGCAGTGATGCCGAAGTTGCATGGACCGTCGAGCGGGCATTGCCGCCCGCGCGTGCCAGACGATCCCAGGTCTCTGGTTCCATGCGCGCGCGCGCCCAGCCGGCGATCCACGACTGCCCTTCGCGTTCCGATGGTTGAGGCGTTTCCTGGCTCATGCTGTGTGGCGGTTTCCGTGTGGTGCCGGATCAGCTTGTCGCCGGGCGCTGACCGGATTCGGCGAGCTCGCCGGCGATGATCTCTCCGAGAATCCTGATGCCTTCGGGAATCTCCGCATCGCGCGCGAATGAAAATGAGAGGCGCAACGTATTGTGTCCGTCGCCGTTGACGTGGCACGCAGCACCGGGGAGATACTCGACTCCTCGCTCGCGCGCCTGTGGGGCCATGGCTGTCGTGTCGATGCCGTCCGGCAGCGTCACCCAGACAAAGAACCCGCCGTCGGGTTGCGTCCAGCTTGTCCCCGGGGGCATGTGCTGCTCCAGTGCCGCCAGCATGATGTCGCGGCGACTCTGGTAGATGGTCCTGAGCTCGTCGATGTGGTCGTCGAGGTACTGCGGGATCCACGCTGCGGCGACATACGTGCCGAAGACGTTCGTGCTGCCGTCGACCTTGAGCGCGCCCATCTTGTTGATCAGTGACGGATGACCAACGGCCCAGCCGAGCCGCATACCCGCGCCGAGGGTCTTGGAGAGCGTGCCGAAGTACACGGTCGTGCCCCGGCTATCGAGCGTATAGATCGGAGCGATGCGCTCGCCCGCGTATCGCAGGTCGGCATACGCGTCGTCCTCGAAGATGAAGGTCCCGTATTCGTGCGCCAGCTCCACGATGCGCTCGCGGCGGTCACGCGGCGTTGAGACTCCTGTGGGGTTCTGGAAATTGGGGATTGTGTAGATGAATTTCGGCGTGATGCCGTCGCCACGGAGGCGCGCGAGCGTGGCTTCCAGGGCGTCGACGTCTGTGCCACCGGAGTTCATCGGGACGCCGACGGCGGTGGCCCCCGCGTTCTGGAACGCGCGGACCGCTCCCATCCATGTCGGGACTTCGGTGATGACGGTGTCGCCCCAGTCCACCAGGGCTTCAATAGCCAGACCAATCGCCTGGCTCGCACCGGCGGTGATCAGGAGCTGATCCGGCTCGGCGTCGATGCCGAAGTCGCGCTTCAGCTTGGCCAACAGGATGCCGGCGAGCCGTCGATTGCCCAGGCCGTGCCCGTACTGCAGCGCCCACTCGCCTTCGGCTTCAAGCGCGTCGCGTGTTGCCTCGATCACGGTTGCGGCAGGGAGCGAGTCGCGATCCGGGAATCCCGCATAGAAGCTGATCAGCTCAGCCGATTTGCGTGGATCGCCCATACGAAGCCCCGGCACATTGCGACCGCGGCGACTGATGAGCGATTCGAGCGGCGTTTCGTGTGCGACCGACATGAGCGAGTATCTCCCCGACGTGACCGAACCAGCTGAATCTACCGGCATTGTACGGTCACCGAAGGCGCCGGGCCAGTGCTTTGTGCGTTGCGCCCAAGCCCGTGTG
>JAUIGA010000041.1 GCA_030430125.1 Chloroflexia bacterium
TCGTGTGCCTCGCCAATCGTAGGGGACACCCTGGCGGCGCTGCCGTCGTCGACCACGCCATGCTTAAGCGTCGCCAATGGCGTCCCGCATTCGTGCGATGAGATGGTGCGTCGTCTGGGAGGTCATTGTTCGCGCGACCGGAGAATTCCTGCCACGCGGACAGCGGCGGGTGTTGGAAGCGGGAGGGTATCGCCCGCGCCGGCGTTGGTCACTCGTCGCGCCGGTAGCGCGGGCAATGCCTTCCCCTACGGCGGTTGGAGGGCTACACCTCCACGACCATGCCGTCCCAGGCTGGTTCGTAGCCGCGCTCGGCGGCGAATGCGGCCAGGTCCTCCGGTACCGGGTGACTATGGTGAGCGAAATGGGTGGCGAGCACCCGCGTTTCGCCGTCGATCACGCCGACATCGCGCATCCGGGCGACCTCCGCGACGAACGAATCGCTGGAGTGGTGGACCGTGCTGGCATCTCGATAGCCGTGGTTGTGATCCATCACCATCACCGAGAATTGCCAGGCTTCATCCCGCACCCGCTCCCAAATCCCGTCCGGCATCGTGGCGGTGTCGGTGCCCCACAGCAGCGCCGGGCCGTCGTCCCGGCGAATCCCGAAGATGTGTGCCTGCAACTCCGGCGCGTGGTTGGCCGGGATCGCCAGGAGCGTGTAGGGGCCGAGCCGGATCGTATCCCAGTCCTGGTGAATGACGAGGTCGGCGCGCAGCGTCGGGTAGTGGTCGCGCGAAGGATCGTCGACCTCGCGGAGCCAGCCACGCGCGGCGTCCCGAAACAGCTCGGCGGTCACCGGCGACACCGTGTACTGCATGTGGTGTGCCCCTTCGACCAGGCAGTGGGTGGACCGGTTGAAGAAGTTCCCGAAATACAGGTGGTCCTCGTGGGGATGGGTCTGGGCGGCGTATCGTACGCCGTTCAGCGGCACACCGAGCGTGTTGCTGGCGGCGTTGAGGTCCGGGCCGAAATCGATCAGGAATTCGTCGTCGATCAGGGCCGAGCAGCGATAGCGGATCGCCTTGCCCCCGACGCGGCGCGCGTCGTCGCAGTGGCGACAGCGGCAGAACGGGTTGGGGTGCCCCTCGGCGGAGCCGGTTCCCAGGAACGTGAGGTTCATGCAGGGTTCATCCTTCGTGCGGTCGATGCGATGACGCCAGCCGGCGCAGGCATCATCGTCGCTGGTTGGCGCGCGGCGTCAAGGTGCCCGATCATGCTGAAGTCGCTCATCGAGACACAACGTCATTCAGAGCGAGGGCCGCAGGCCCGGAGCGAAGAATCCCCGCGCGAAGCGCATCTCGATGGGAATCTGGTCACAGTACCTGAGACCAATTACGATTCGGCAAGCTCGGGGTGGTGGTAGGGGATGGCGGGTTGTCGCTCAAGGCCGGGTTCACACTGCCGGAGTCGCGATCGCGCTCGCCGGTGGCGGGTCGATCTTGATGTCTGCATCGATATCGTGGAAGTCCCAGACCATGAAGTGCATCTTCGCGATCATCGCCATGCGCAGCGGGTTTCCGGTATCGGGATCGATCCACCAGGCGAACCAGGCCTCAGCCTGCCCGCCCTTGCGAGGCAGGTAGAACGTGATGATCTCCGTCTCGGTACCGTCAACTGTTTCGGATCCGGCCGGCAGGATGTTGGTCGCTCCGCTGTAGATGTCGGCGCGTTCCTCGAACCCATGGGGCTTCAGCGCGGGCAACTCCAGCCAGATGCCATCTTCCTCGGAAGTCCAGGCCGTCTCGCCGATGACGACGCGGCTGGAGAAGTCCCTGCGCGGCGGGTTGGGCTCCGTGCCATCCGGACGCGCGCGGAATGACCCGGCGTACTCGGAATGCACCGACATCGCCACGGTCGCTGGATCGGTGCTGGCGACGGCGTAGTCCGTCACCACGAGGACATCGGTGCCGCTGCCGAGGCTCTCGCGCCAGGCGCCCGTTTCCCACCCGCCGTAGGCCGCCAGCGCCCGGTCGTAGAGCTCCTCCGATGCGGCATCGGTTGTCGGCAGGTCCAGTGCCTCCGCGCCATAGACGCTGGGATCGGGCAGCAGTGCGTAGATGGTCGATACGGCATCCACACCGTCGTCGCTGTGCAGCGAGACGTCCAGCGCGTACCATCCCTGGTCCGGCAGCGAAATCGTGTCGATCGCCCAGGTCGCGGGGATGTCCGGGTCCGGGTCCGGCGCAAACGATGATGTGTCGGCATCCGGCGCGAGCGGCCGCAGATCCAGGGTGACTTCCGTCGTGTCCTGCAGCGGCTGGCCGTCGAGGTCCGTGAGGTGGATGACGATGCCGTTGTCCCCCGGTTGCATCGGCGTGATGGAGAGATGCGTCACACCGAGTGGCTCGGCTGTCGGCGCGCTGGCGTCCGGCGGCAGCAGCCACGATGTGAGCGTCATCGGCAGCAGCGATGCTTCGGTATCGTTGGAATCCTCGTCATCATCCTGCAGCGGGGAGCAGGCGGTGACGAGGAGCAGGGCGAGCACCGCCAGGAGTCGAATCCCGGTCGCAACCGAACCAAGGCGGTGCCTGGAATGCGCTGGTGGACGCCGGTGGGGTTCTGGGGTCATTCCTTCTGGCGCGGATCGAGCGCGTCGCGGAGCCCATCGCCCACGAGGTTGAACGAGAGCACCGTGATGGTGATCGCGATGCCTGGCGCGATCGCGATGTGCGGATAGTTGCGGATGAACTCGCGGCCGTCGGAGAGCATAGTGCCCCAGGATGCTGTTGGGCGGGAGACGCCAAGCCCGAGGAACGACAGCGCCGATTCCAGGATGATGATACCGCCGATCGCAAGGCTGGCGATGACGATCACCGGACCCAGCGCGTTCGGGACGATGTGCCGGAAGATGATGCGGCGGTCGCCGGCGCCGGATGCTCGCGCTGCGAGGATGAAGTCGCGCTCGCGCAGGCTGAGTACTTCGGCGCGCACCAGCCGGGCGTACGACGCCCAGACGGTCAGGCCGATGACGACAACGACGTTGCGCAGGCTGGGTCCGAACACGGCGGAGAGCGTGAGCAGGAGTGCCAGCAGCGGGAACGACATCAGGGTGTCGACCAGCCGGGAGAGCATGAAATCGACCCGGCCGCCGAAATAGCCGGCGGTCGCCCCGACAGTGACCCCGATGGTGACGGCGATGGCGGTTGCGCCGATGCCGACGATGAGCGCAATGCGCGCGCCGTAGATGATACGGCTGAGGATGTCCCGGCCGATGTCGTCGTTGCCGAGCCAGTGCTCCGCCGAGGGGCTGGCGCCGCGCAGCGAGGTGTCGACGGCGTCGGGCTCGTACGGAGCGATCAGCGGAGCGAAGATCGCGAGGATCACGAGCAGGCCGATGACGGTCAGGCCGACCAGGCCCGGCCGGTAGCGCACGAAGCGACGCCAGATGCGGCTGCGCTCGCTCCGGGTGGGCGGTACCTTGCCCATTTCCTCAAGTGTGGTGACGGTGGGTTCGGATATGGCCTGGCTGCTCATCGGACACGCACCCGGGGATCGATGAAGGCGTAGGTGAGATCGGTGAGGATGTTCATCACCACCACGATCACGGTCAGCAGGATGACGATGGCCTGCACCACCTGGAAGTCATGCGACTGGATCGAGTTGTAGAACAACCTGCCGAGGCCGGGCCAGGCGAACACCGTCTCGACGACGATTGTGCCGCTGAGAATGAAGGCGATGCGGTAGCCGATGATGGTGATCACCGGCAGCAACGCGTTGCGTACGACGTGGCGGACGATGACGAGCTTCGGCGCCAATCCCTTGGCGCGGGCGGTGGTGACGAAGTCCTGGCTCATCACCTCGATCGTTGCGCCGCGGGTGAGGCGCGCGAGGGCGGCCATCTCCTCGATGGCAAGCACGATCACGGGGAGGATGTAGCCCTTCAACGAGTCGGCTCCGTAAGGGGGAAGCCACCCGAGCTGGACCGAGAAGATGACGATCGCCATCAGGCCGATCCAGTAGTTCGGCACCGCGACGCCGAGGGTGCTGCCGAGCATGCTGCCGTAGTCGAACCAGGAATAGCGCTTGATGGCGGCGGTTACCCCAACCGGGATGGCGATACAGGTGGCGATGACGAACGATAGGATGTTGAGCCGCAGGGTCATGCCGGCGGCCTCCCGCACCATGTCGCTGATGGGCACACCCTGCCGGATGATCGATGTACCGAGGTCGCCCTGGGCGAGGTTGGTGATCCAGGTCCAGTACTGGATGTACCAGGGATCGTTCAGCCCCCATTTGTCGCGGATGGCGTCGAGCTGTTCCGGGGTGACGTAGGCTTCGCCGACCAGCAGGCGGACCGGGTCGCCGGGGGCGAGCTGCATGACGATGAACGTCAGCAGGCTGACCAGGAAGATGACGATGACTCCCTGGAGCAGCCGTTGGATCAGGTACGTCAGCATGCGGTACTCCCGGGACGTGGGACTCGGGCCGAAGAATCGTTGGTCAGCATAGCAGATGCCGGGTCAGCAGCGTGACTCCGGCATCTGCTCGGGCATCGCGATCCAGTCGAGGCAGATACCTGCTACGCCTCTTCCTTCCAGAACTGGTACGTGAACGGGTAGAGGTTGTCGGAGCTCAGGACGGAGTCCGGAAGACCCTGGACGCTGTTCGCATAGAACGAGAACCCGGTGAACACCAGGAGGAAGATGAACGGCACCTCCTCGGCGACGATCGCCTGGATCTCCTTGTACATCTCGATGCGCGTCTCTTCGTCCTGCTCCCGCACGCCGGCCGCCAGCAGCTCGTCGACGCGCTCGTTGCTGAAGTTCGAGAAGTTGTTGGCGCCCCCGGTGCCGAGCGTGTCGCGGGCGTCCGGGTCGCCGCCGCTGCCGCCATAGGTCCAGTTGAACAGCGACATGTCCATCTCGCCGGCCGTCATCGCGTCGAGGATGATGTCGACGGTTGCTTCCTGCAGCTGCATGTCCATGCCGACGTCCTTGAGCCACTGCTGCGCGAGCTCGGCTTCAGGGCGCCGCTGGGTGTCGCCGGTGATGGTGACGCAGGTGAAGCTGAGCTTCTGGCCATCCTTTTCGCGGATGCCGTCGTCGCCCTCGACCCAGCCAGCCTCATCGAGGATTTGGCGGGAGGTGTCCGGGTTGAAGTCGTACAGGGTGACATCCGGGTTGTAGTACTTCTCCAGCGCCGGCGAGAGGTTGGATGTCGCGATCACCGGCTGTCCGAGGAAGATGTCGTCCACGAGCGCCTGGCGGTCGATGGCGTGGATCATCGCCTTGCGCACTGCCTTGTCCGACAGCACCGGGTGGGTGTTGTTGAGCGGGAAGTGATTCGTGGCCAGGTTCAGCGTCTGGTAGACCGTGAAGTCGCCGCTGTCAACGAGCAGCTGGTTGTCTTCGGCGTTGAGCGCCCAGATCGAGTTGTCGGCCTGGCCGGATTCGAGCGCGGCGAGCCGTCCGGCCGCTTCCGGCACGATATCCACCTGGAACGTGTCGAAATTCGGGCGGCCGCGGAAGTGATCGTCGTATGCCGCCAGTACGGTGCGTTGCTGGGCGTTCCACGATTCCAGCATGAATGGACCCGTGCCGACCGGATTGGCGCTGTATTCTTCCTCGCCGACCTCGGCGTGGTAGGCAGAAGGATAGATGAACGTCTGCGCGACGTTGACCATGAAGGTCACATCCGGCTCGGTCAGCGTCACCACGACGGTCGATTCGTCCGGCGCCTCGACGGTGTCGACGAGCTGGAAATCGGCGGATCGCGTCGAAGCGTTGGCTTCGTCCATGATCCATTCGTAGGTGTACTTGACGTCCTCGGACGTGAACGCGTCACCGTTGTGGAAGGTGACACCGGACACCAGCTTGAAGGTGTAGGTGAGACCGTCCTCGGACGCCTCGTACGACTCCGCGAGCACCGGCACGAGCTCGTAGTTGTGGTTCATCTGGTACAGCGCGTTGTGGATCTGCGAGATCGGCACCCACTGCACAGTCGGACCGCCCTGCTCCGGGCTGAGTCCGGCGACCTCCTGGTGGCCGAGCGTGACGAAGGTGCCGCCCTGGACCGGGCTGCTCTCCTGCTTCGCCGAGGCGGCGGTGACTCCCGCGAGCCCGGCCCCACCGGCCAGTACCGGGATCAACCCCAGCGCGGCCGCCCGATTGACGAACTCCCGCCGCGACGAGGTGGTGTGCCGAAGCTCCCGCAGGGAATTCAAGCGGTTGGCGTCGTGTGTAACGTCTCGGGACATGCGTACCTCCATGTGTTCCGTCGAAACGAACCGTTTCCGGACCCAAGCGAAAAGCCACACTGGTGACCACCCCGCGCTTTTGCGCGACCGGCCACGTGCTGGTTCTCTGGATATGGCCAGTATTGTGGCATAGCGCGGAACAGACGGCAATGTACGGGAAGCACGAAGCCGGGCGGCGGGACGCGATCGGTCGGGTCGCCCGGCTAGACGTTGAGCTATCGACAGAGGTTACTCGGCGGGCGGAACCGTTTCGTCGACGAGGCCGAACCGGTTGCCAAACGGGTCCTTGAGGATCGCGAAGGTGACCGTACCGGGCATGGTGGTTACCGGCATGAGCACTTCAGCGCCGTTGGCGACAGCCTTCTCGACACCGGCGTTGATGTCCGGGCAGCTGATGTAGTTGACCGTGCCGGTGAATTCGGGATCGTTGCTGGAGATGCCGCCGCCCTGCAGGCCGTCCTCGGCGATGGTGACCATCGTGTACTGCATGTCCGGCATGTCCTGCATCTGCCAGTCAAACGTATCGCCGTAGAACTTCGCGAGACCCTCGCGATCCTTGCCGTATATCTCGAAATGGACAATCGGATGCGTAGGCATGGTGACTCCTTGCTGCCTCGCGCCCGTCATGGACGGACACGCAGATGCGAACAGTCGACTGCACAGGGGATCTCCCCCCAGTGGGTACGTACAGTATCCAGAACATCTGTTCTTGTGTCAAGGGGGCACAGATCCGGGACGGCCAGTGAGAAATTCACGTCTTCAATCACAGGGATGGTCAGGCCGGGGCCAGAGACTGTCGAAGGATGCCCGGACGGGTGCGTAGGGGTCTGCTGGCGCTTCGCAATGAACAGTGCCGGGGACCGGGAGCTCGCCCCACTGTGGGGTGAGCCTGCATGTCCACGGGGAGGGGATGCACTTCCGGTGTATTCCCTGATGTCCACCGTGCACACCCGTAGGGGGCGTCCTTGCCGGCGCATCCGTCATCTCCCGTCACACGGTTCCGCGCGGACAATGGCGTCCCGTCACCGTCCACCACGGCATTCGAAGGTGTGTGCAGCGTGCGGGAGGCCATTGCCCGCGCCGATGTTGATCTTGCATCGCGCCGGCAGTGCGGGCAAGCGCCTCCTCAAACGAGCCTCTGATGTGCCGTGTGAACGCGGCCGCGTCACAACGAGTCGTACCCGGTTTCGGTCGTGATAGCGACTCGCTTCCAGGCCGCGTGAGAGCTACAGCGACCCAACAGTGGCGGGGTAGTACCACGGGTCCGCACCGCCTTCGATGGTGCCATCGTTCCGGATCCGCACGCCGGTCGGGGAGGCGAAATCGCCGGTCATGCGGCTGGGGTCGCGTAGCGCAACGTCGTGGCCGAGCCCGCGCAGCGTTTCGATGGTCGTGCTCGGCAGGTACGACGATGCCACCAACAGCGGCGTCGAAATGTCGATCACCGGGGCGTCGATCGCCGCCTGCATGGCCAGCCCGTGATCGATCACGTTCATTGCCACCTGCATGTTGTGGAACGCGATCTTGCGACCGCCGCTCGACCCGATCGCTGCCTCCGCGGCGGAGCCGGCAGACACCACCAGCGGGGCCATGTTCGAAAGCGGTACCTTGCTGCCGGCCACCGAGTTCGGCCGCCCCGGCTCCGGGTCGAACCACATCATGCCGTTGTTGAAGATCACCCCGGTGCCCGGCACCACCACGCGGCTGCCCCACGCCGCCAGCAGGGTCTGCGTGATGGACACGACGTTGCCGTCGCCATCCATCACGCTGAGGTGGGTGGTGCTGCCGTCGCGCATGTACTCCGGCACTGACGGGGCGAGATCGTGGGTGATGCCCAACGCGTCGCGCGCGCCGGCCTGGGGTTTGTGCGCCGGTCCGTCGGAAAGCTCGGCGAGCATGGCGTCGATGTATGTCTCGGAAAGGAAGGCATCCCACGGCACGTCGATGTGGTCGGGGTCGGCGAAGTAGCTGAACCGGTCGGCGTAGGCGCGCCGCCCGATCTGCGCGAGCTGATGCAGCGCCTCCGGCGCGTTGTGGCCCAGGTCGCGTATCGTGGCGCGGTCGGCAACCCGAAGCATCTGGGCGAGGGTGCTGCCGCCGGAGGGGCCACCGACGGTGTGGATGTCATGGTCGCCGTAGCGGACGGTTCGCGGTGTCGTCTCGCAGGCGTGATAGTCTCGGAAATCCTTCGCGGTGTGGGTGCCGCCATGTTCGCGCAGGTGGCTGGCGAAGGTCTCGGCGATCTCGCTCTCGTAGAACCATCGCGGTCCGTGCTCGGCGATGCATCGCAGCGTCTGCGCGAGCTCCGGATTGCGAATCACGGTGGGGAGCTGCTGATATAGCGTGACCGGTGCCCGCCCGGCATCGTCGAGATAGATTGCGGCGGTCGCCGGGAACCTGGCGAGATTGGCGATATCCCGCGCGATCATGCCGGTGGTGTGCCAGGTGACCTCGAATCCCCGTTCGGCAATGTCGATCGCCGGTGCAAGCACTTCGGCGAGGGACAGGGTTCCGTACCGTTCCAGCGCCAGGGCCAGCCCGTCGACGGTTCCGGGGATCGCCACGGCGCGATGGCCGACAATGTTGGCGTTGTCGACGGTTGCCGGCCAGCCGAAGAGCGACGCGTCGCGTGTCGCGCTGGCGAGCGGGAACATCTCCGCTGTGGCGCCGGCGGGCGAGCGCATCGGGTACTCGATGGCGACGCTGCGTTGCTCCTTCGCCAGCCAGGCGACCAAGTAGCCCCCGCCACCGACACCGTTCATCCACGGTTCGGCGACACCGGCTGCGAATGCGGTCGCGATGGCGGCGTCGATCGCGTTGCCGCCCCGTTCGAGCATGGCAAGCCCGGCAGCCACGGCGTCGGGTGTCTTGGCGGCGACCACGCCGCGAGCGCCGGTCGTGGTGGATCGGGAAAGCTGCCAGGGGGATTGGCTGGTGGTCATGTGTTGTCCTTGCGGAGACTATCCGGGTAATCGGGCGACGAGCCGTATCGCTGGCAGCATCACCCAGACCCGAACCGGTGTCCACCCCCTTGCCGCCGGTACGCTGGATGCAATCCCCGTCGAAATCCGTGCGCCGCGCGCACCAGATGGCTCGCACGGGTTTGACCCCGCAAGGTTCCGGACCATACGATAACGTCGTGTGTTTCTGCGGTCGAGGCAGCGCGGTGTTGCGCGTGTGCCCGAAGCCCGTGAAACAGGAGGATCGCTACATGGCAAGCTCTGCTGCGGAGGGACGCCCCCGCTCGCTGACCCTGGATGCGTTCGAGTCCGACGCGACCCTCGACGAGGTGCTTGACCTTTCATGCCCCGGATGCGGCGCCGACCTGCTTGGTGACGACCTGTTCGATTCGCATCGTGTCTGTGGCAATTGCCAGCGTCACTTCCCGATGCGCCCACGAGAGCGCATTGCTCTGCTTGCCGACGCGAACAGTTTTGTGGAAACGAACCAGGTGCTGATGTCGATCGACCCCGTGCGGTTTGGCGATGCCGGGCAGGGTGAGACCTCAGCCAGCGACGCCCTGGCGGAGGCTGTGGTCACGGGCGTTGCCACCTTTGGCGGTCGCGAGGCGGTCGTCATCGCAATGGACGACTCGCTGATCGGCCCGATGCTCGGCGCGGTCACCGGCGAGAAGACCCTTGCCGCGTTCGAGTTGGCGTTGCAGCGCCGGATACCCTGCATCCTGATCATCTCGGGCGGCACCGCCAGGGTCGATCCCGGCACGCTGGCGCTGGTTCAACACAATCGCCTTGCCGCGACGATGGCGCGCCTGCATGTCTCCGGTGTGCCGGTCATCGGTGTCGTCACGCACCCCACGTCCGCGTCGATGTTCCAGTCGTTGGCGAGCCATTGCGACCTGCTGGTGGCTGAGCCTGGCGCGCGCGTGGGCGGCTGGAGCGGGGTGTTCTCCAGCGAGACCGGCGATCCTTCGACCCCGGAAGACCTGATGGCGTCGGGTCTGCTGGACTCGGTCGTTAGCCGGGTGGCGCTGCGCGGGTTCCTGGGACGGCTTATGGACCTGATTCGCGGTGGCGGCCAGGGGGAAGTTCTGGCGCCGGCAGCGAAGTCGGAACCAGCGCTCCCGTCCTCGCGGGAGGCACTTGCGGCCGCCCAGCGAGACACCCGCCCCACCGCGCGCGACATCATCACGGATATCGCCTCGCTTTGGATACCGGTGCGCGGCGATCGTCTCGAACGCGACGACGATGCGGTCATCGGAGGTATCGCGCGGGTTCGCAACACGGCGCTGGTGATTGTCGCTCTGGATCGCAAGGCCGGCCTGCCGACCCTGTCGTCAGTACGCAAGGCGACCAGGCTGGCCCGCCTCGCCGGGCACCTGGATCTGCCGTTGTTGATCCTGGTGGATACGCCGCCAGCGGCGTTGCGACGGCCGGCGACCTTCCCGGTCGGCCAGGGCGCGGCGCAACTGGCATCGGTGCTGTCGCTGCTGCCGGTTCCGGTCGTTTCCGTGGTGGTAGGCCTCGCCGCCGGCCCCCTGGGACTCGCCGCGCTGCAGGCGGACCGTGTGATCATGCAGACGAACGCGGTAATGTGCAATCTGTCACCGGAAGTGCACGGCCCGCACGTTGGGCGCCGGCGTGGCAACGAGGAGGTCGGTACCGTCGCCCCGGCGCACGAGTGCGTGCGGCTCGGCATCGCCGACGCCGTGATCGACGAACCGAAACCGGCGGCGGATGTCGACCCCGAGAGCGCGAACCGGATGGTCGAACGGGCGGCGATTGCCGCCATCAGCGACGTCGGCGCGTCCGGCCAGCGCCGGTTGCTCGACCGGCGGGAGCTGCGGTTGCGTACACTCGGGCAATCCACGCCGGAGGGGCGCGCCGCCGCAACCCACGAGGTGATAGACCTGCAGAATTGGCAGCGGTCGCTGTCCGAGACCATCGACGAGTGGCGGGATCGCTGGGAACAGCACCGGCCGATGGCAACGCGGAAGTCGATTCAGCGACCGGATCTCGGCGAGCTTGCGGCGCGGCTGCGGGCGCGCCGGACCGAGCTGCTCGAACGAACTGGTATTCAGGAACGGATCGCCAGCCTCGAAGTGGAGTTGCGGGCGAGACAAGGTGGTCGTGACCAGGAGTCGCCAACAGAATGAAACATTTGCGTGTGATCCAGATTGGCTACGGGACAGTCGGTGGCGCGGTGATCGAGCAAATCCTCGCCCATCGCGAGCAGTGGCGCAGGCAGCTTCACCTCGACGTCTCGCTGGTTGCGTTCGGCGGGCGCGATGGCGCCGTCTGCGTCGATGTCGACCACGGGGTGAGCGACGAAGCGTGTCGGGATGGCGTGCGGGAGCGTCGCGAAGGGGGGCGACCGGCGGGGACGACAACCTCGTGGGATGCGGTCATCTACCAGGCCGCCGCCGAGGGACACACGGTGGTCCTGGATGCCGCCGCCGGTTCCGAGACGGCGACACACGACGTGCTCGCGCTGGAGGAAGGGGCAGGCGTGGTGCTGTCGAACAAGGCACCGTTGGCGCTGCCCTGGTCCGATCCACGGGCCCAGGTGCTCTGGTCCCAGGCGCGATCGAACGGGCATCTCCGCTACGAAGCGACGGTCGGCGCCGGCCTGCCGGTGATCTCGACCCTGCACACCCTGCTCGACACCGGCGACACCATGCGCGAGATCACCGGCATGTTGTCCGGCACCTTCGGCGCGATCTTCTCGGATGTGGCGTCCGGGACCTCGTTCGCGTCGGCGGTGCGCACCGCGAAGGAAGCTGGCTTCACCGAGCCTGATCCCAGGGACGACCTCAGCGGACTCGACGTCGCCCGCAAGGCGTTGATCCTGGCGCGTTCCTGTGGGCACCAGGTCGATCTCTCCGGTATCGCGGTGCGATCGTTTGTGCCTGACGCGCTCGCGGATGTGTCGATTGACGCATTTTTGGACGGGCTCGAAGGCATGAACGACGAAATCGCCGAGCTCGCTTCGGGAGCCACCGCAAGCGGAGGCGTGCTGAAATACGTTGCGGCCGTCAACGCTGGCGGCGAAGTTTCGGTTGGATTGCAGGGGGTGTCGACCAGCACCGTGCTGGGAGCGCTGACCGGGCCGGAGAATGTCGTCTCGTTCCGCACCGAGCGCTACGACGACTATCCGACGGTGGTATCCGGACCGGGGGCCGGCGCGGCGGTGACAGCGGCGGGCATGGTCGGCGATATGCTGCGCCTGGGGATGATGCTGGGCTGAGTGCGTATCCCGGCGGCGGCTGGCTCGCGCATCAATCGTCGTGTGAATCCGCGCGGCTGCCGGTCATGTCGCCGTCGGTGGTCTTCCGATCTGGCGCCAGACGGCATTGCCCGCTGCGTACCGTGCCCACATCGGCCGAAGGGCGGGCGGGCAAGCCGCCGCTACCATCGATTCCATCGACACCCGGTCACACCCGGTCCGTGGGGCGCCAGTCGTACTCCATGTACCTCGCGGTCGCGCGGGCCGCGTCTGGGCCATGCAGCCGAGCGACCACGTGCAGCGCCATGTCGATACCCGCCGAGATTCCGGCAGAGGTAATAATCGACCCTTCATCGACGAACCGGCTGGCGTCCTGGACGGTGATGGCGGGATACCCCTCCCGAAGCCGCTCGATCGATGCCCAATGGGTCGTTGCGCTGTGTCCGTCGAGCAGCCCGATCTCGGCGAAGAGGAACGCCCCGGTGCAGACGCTGGCGCGCAGCTCCGCCTCGGTGACCTGAGCGCGCAGCCAGTCGAGCAGGGTCGTGTTGGCGATCTGGCTCCTGGTGCCAAACCCACCCGGCACCACGAGGATATCGAGTGGCGGGTGGTCGGAGAACGAGTGGTGCGGTTTCACGATCATGTCGCCACGGGTGCGTATCTCGCGCCCGGACTCACCGATGGTGACGACCCTGAACAGCGGGTCGCTGTCGCCGCCGCCGTCAGCGCGCGCGACGGAAAACACCTCGAACGGGCCGAATGCATCGAGTACCTCGACATCGTCGAACAGCAGGATGCCGACGGTGCGTGTGTTGGTCATGTCGTCTCCCCTGGCGGTGGTGCTGGTCATTTCGCGCGGATATGCAAACGGGAGGGCCTTGCGCCCTCCCGTTTGCAGGTGTTGCGGGTTTGCGCGTCAGTCGCTGCGGCGCATGCCGCTGACGAGCATGACGTAGTAGAGCAGGGTCAGGACCGACGACGCGAAGCCGGCGATGTAGGTCCACGCCGCGGCGTCAAGCACTTTGGCGACGCCCTGGCTTTCTTCGCCGCCGGTCCGTCCGCTGTCGACGAGGCCGACCTGGACGAGCGCGGCCTTGGCCCGATTCGAGGCGTCGAACTCGACCGGTAGTGTCACCAGCGCGAAGATGGTCGAGAGCGCGAAGAGCGCCACGCCAGCCCATGCCAGACCGACGATGCCCATCAGGAACCCGGCGATCAGCACGATGAACCCGAGGTTCGAGCCGATCGACACG
>JAUIGA010000042.1 GCA_030430125.1 Chloroflexia bacterium
TGGTGCGGGACAGCGATGGGTTGGCGCTCAGCTCACGCAACACCCGGCTGTCTCCGTCGGAGCGAGAGGCGGCACTGATCGTCCCGGAATCGCTCGCCGAGGTGGCGCGCCTGGTCGCCCGTGGCGTGCGATCGGTTGCGACTCTGCTGGAAGCCTGCCGCGAGCTCCTCGCCAGTCGGCCGGAGGTTCAGGTGGACTACCTGTCGATCGTCGACCCGGCAACGCTCGCCCCCCTGGAGACGATCGATGGCCCGGCGCGCGCGCTGATCGCGGTGCATGTGGGCGGGACCCGGCTGATCGACACGATGGATGTTGCGTACCATGGCAACCAGTAGGGGCGACGCTTCCCGCATGACCGACAGCTCCGTTTCTACCGCCGCACCGCCCTCCCCTGCCGCGCCTCCCGCGTGGAAGGTGTGGCTGCTGGCTGCCCGCCCGAAGACACTGCCGGCGGCAGTCGCGCCAATTCTCACCGGCACCGGCGTCGCCGTACATGAAGGCGGATTCCACCCGGTCGCGGCCGTCATGGCCCTGCTGACCGCGCTGCTGCTGCAAGTCGCGGCGAACTTCGCCAACGACGCGTTCGACTTCGCGCGCGGGGCCGACACCGCCGAGCGCATGGGTCCGACCCGGGTAACCGCCGCCGGCTTGCTGTCGCAGCGCGAGGTGCTGATGGCCACCGGCATCACCCTGACGCTCGCGGTCGCCACCGGGCTCTATCTCGTCTATCGTGGCGGATGGCCACTCCTGGCGCTGGGCCTGGCGGCGATGATCTGCGCCGTGGCCTACACTGGTGGGCCGTTCCCCCTCGGGTATCTCGGTCTCGGCGAAGTCTTTGTCTTCATCTTCTTCGGTCCCGTGGCCGTCACGGGCTCGGCGTGGGTGCAGACGCTGGAGCTGACTCCGCTCTCGCTGGCGGCATCGGTGCCGATCGGCGCGCTGGCGGTCGGTATCCTGATCATCAACAACCTGCGCGACCTCCCCACGGACGCCACAACTGGCAAGCGCACGGTGGCGGTGCGGATCGGCCCGGAACGTACGCGCGCGGAATACGGGATCATGCTTGCCATCGCGGCCGCAAGCCCGGTCGCCTTCTGGCTGGCGGGGTGGCTCGACTGGTGGTGGATACTGACCGCACTGAGCTGGCCGCTGTTGTGGTCGCTGTGGCGCCAGGTTCACCGGAATCACGGCCGGGCGTTGAATGCGACGCTGGCGGCCACCGGGCGGACCCTGCTGGCGTACAGTGTGCTGCTGGCGGTCGCACTGGCATTGTCGCGGTGACGACACGGGACACCCGCCAGCAGCACGTGCAATTGGCTGTTCGACATACACAAGAACACGAGTGACCATGACCGAACCGACCCGAGAACAGGAATCGACGACAGCCAAGGACCAATCGTCACCCAAACGGGGCGCGATCCAGAGCGGGGACAAGGTTCGGCAGATGTTCGACCGCATCGTGCCGCGCTATGACCTGATGAACCGGGTGATGACGGGTGGCCGCGATGTCGCGTGGCGCAACATCGTCGCGCGGCAGGCGGCGTCCCGCGGCGACGACGTGCTGGACATCGCGACCGGCACCGGCGACCTGGCGTTCGCGATCCGCCAGGCGGGCGCGGCCCGGGTCACCGGTACGGATTTCTCCGGAGAGATGATTGACGCGGCGAAGCGCAAGGCCCCGAAGCACGGGCCGGATGTCACCTTCGCGATCGCCGACGCGCTGAACCTGCCCTTCGACGACGGATCGTTCGACGCCTGCACGGTCGCCTTCGGATTGCGCAACATGGTCGACTACGACGCGGCCCTGCGGGAGATGTTCCGTGTGCTTCGACCGGACGGCATGGCGATCGTGCTGGAGATGACACCGTTCCGGCGCCCGATACTCGGTCCACCGTTCCGGCTGTATTTCGAGAAGGTCGTGCCGCTGGTCGGCGGAGTGCTGAGCGGCGACATCACGGCGTACCGGTACCTGCCGAGCTCGGTGGAATCCTTCCCGCCAGCACACGAGCTGGCCGAGATGATGCAGGATGCGGGGTTCGACGACGTGACGTACCAGTTGCTGGGGTTCGGCACGGTCGCGATCCACAGCGGCGTCCACCCGGCGTGACGGGCGGCCTCAAGCGCCGCCATCGCTGCCCCGGCACGACGTTACCGACGTCGCGAGGCGATTGTGGCGACTTCCACACATGCCCCATCGTCGTGGGTTGCGCCAGCAGCGTCATCGAGCACCGCGTCCCACGCAGGCACCTTCCGGCACACATGCGTTGACGTGATTGGGACGCGGATCACGTCCGGAGTGTATGCGGCGCGAGTCCGGTGTTGCCCCAGCGAGATGCTCGCTACAGGCCCCGCACCGCGGCGAGGGTGAGCATGCGGCCACCTGCCGGCGCCCAGAACAGGTGGTCGAGCGCCTGCCCCGGCAGGACCTGGAAGACAACGAGGAACGTCACCGATTCGCCGTTGGCGAGCTGCTGCGGCGCCGCGAGCGGGATCGTCGCGGCATCTTCGGGTACGCGCACACCGGCGCGGGTCCAGACAAAGCCGTCGGCGTCCTGCAGGATCACGTAGTGGTCGCGGACATCGAGCGTGCCGCGAGCGATGGTGCTCTCCACGGTAACGGTCACCGCGATGTACTCGAACCCCTCGCGCGGGGGCTGGTTGTCGTGCCCTTGCCAATCGCGCGCCAGTTCCACCACAGTGATGTTGGCGATGCCATTGCCGCTCTCGTCGACATAGACGACGGTGTTGCCGACAGCGGATTCGTCCGGGACGTCCGCATCGGGGGCTGGTGTCGCACCCCCTTGCGCGGCCGCTCCGGGCACCATCACGATCAAGGCGAATGCAACGACGAGAAAAGACCGGAGTTTGCGCATGGTGCGACGCTCCTCTCCAGACCGGGTCACGCGATGCATGCCCGTCTTCGACGAATCGCGACCTGGCACGAATCCCGGCTGAGCCATCGGAACCCATCCCGCGTTCGCTGGCGCCAGGCCGGAACGACGGTTCGACCCCGAAGACACGACCCGGATTCGGCGTGACGATGCCGAACAATCAACTGGGATCCCGAGCGTGCCCCCATGGTAGCAGCGGCCTGCTACGGCGCGATCTCGCGAAGTTCTGACGCTGGCACAGCGAAACCCGCCCCGCGCGTTGTGACGCACGGGGCGGGTTCGTCAAGGCGGATTGAACGTGTCGCGCTACACGCCGGCGAGACCCGCCAGGGTGATCAGGCGACCGCTGTCCGGCTGCCAGAACAGGTGGGACAGCGGGGTGCCCTGCACGACCTCGAACACGACGAGGAACGTGGTCGACTCGCCACCGGCGAGCAGGACATCATCGTCGAGCGGGGCGATCTCGGCGCCTTCGGCGGCGTCGGCGTAGCTGGTGCCCCAGATGTAGCCGTTGGCATCCTGCAGGGTGAAGTCGAAATCGCTGACCTCGACCGCGCCGGAGGCGGCCACGCTCTCCACCGTGACGGTGAAGGCAACATATTCGATCCCGAGCTCGGGCTCGTCGTACTCGCCGAAGTCCGTCCATCCACGCTGGACCGCGTCGATGGTGACGTTGGCGGCCGGATTGCCGGCGGCATCGAGATAGGCCACCTGATCGCCGATGATCGGATCCACCGACCCGGCACCGGCCTGCGCGCCAACTTCGGCGCCGGCCGGCGGCGTGGCATCCTGCGCCATCGCCCCGATCGCCGTGGCGCTCAGCAACAACACCGCGCCCAACACTGCAAGAACTCGCCGCATATCTACCGTTCCCTCCACACACCGGCTCGTTCCGGTGCGCATTCCAGACACCGGGCTCGAAAGATGCCGAACCCGCACGTCGTCCGCGCCAAAGCCACACGAACGGACGCCCGGAGAGACTACCAGATCACACGCCAGCTTCTCCAGAAATCCACGTGTAGATGCCGTCCCCAGGGGGCCGCAACCGGGTTCGGGCCAGCGCAGTCCCACCTGACGCGTTGCAGCCAGGGGCGCGAGCCAGCCAAGGCCTCTCCACCGCCCATCCACGACGATCGGGTATCGCGAACACCTTCCCGCCGGATCGGTCTCGCCGTCGGCACCGGCTGGCGGTATAATCCGACTCGTTTGGTCGGATTAGGAATCTCTCGTTGAGCCGTCGTGAGGAGATCATCGTCAATGCAACGTCGCACGTTTGTTTCCGCCGTTCCGGCCCTGTTGGCCACGGGCTGGGGTTTGACCACCGTCCATGCGCAGGAGGCATCCCCCACTGCCGGGGGTGAGCAGCCGGACGGGTCGTGGACGTTCACCGACGACCGTAGCCGAACGGTTGACCTGCCGCAGGTCCCCACGCGCATCCTGGCCGACGCCGGCGCGGGACTCGCGCTGTGGGAGCTGGGCATCACGCCGATCGGGCTGATCGGCTACAGCGGCGTCTTCGACATTCCGGATGAGCTGGCCGATGTGCCGTTCCTCGATCTTGCGGCCGGCGAGCTCGACATCGAGGCGGTGCTGGCCCTGGAACCGGATCTTTCCGTCTCCCAGGTCTGGGACGCCACCAATCCGAACGATTTCGCCGGTTTCGACGAGACTGAATGGCCAGGCTTCACGGACATCGCGCCGACCCTGGGTATCCTCGCCGTGGTTGCGCCCGTCGACCAGTCGCTGGTGCGATTCGAGGAGCTGGCCGCGGCGCTCGGCGCCGATGTGACGGCACCGGAGGTGGTCGCCAATCGTGACGCATTCGAGGCAGCCCGCGACGACCTGCGCGCGGCGGCGACCGAGAATCCGGATCTCACGGTGATGGCGATCTCCGCCACGCCGGATTCGGTCTGGATCGGGAATCCCGAATCGGCCTCCGACCTGCGTTTCTTCGCCGACCTCGGGGTCAATATCATTGTGCCGGATGCCCCTGGCGCGGAAATGAGCGGGCTGTGGCAGGAGATCAGCTGGGAAGAGATCGCCAGCTTTCCGGCCGACCTCTACCTGAACGACGACCGGGGCTACGCGCTCACCACCGAGGAGCTGCTGGAACAACCCCTGTTCTCGCTGATGCCGGCTGCGGAGGCCGGCCAGATCGGGGACTGGACCGTTGAGTACGTCCCCAGCTTCGCGAGTGTGGCGCCGATCCTGAGCGCACTGGCGGCCTCGATCCGCGCCGCCGAAATCATCACCCAGTAGCAGGAGTTCCGTTTCTCCGGCGTTTTCACGCTGGATGTCATCGGCGAGGGCGATCGCGCCCAGCGTACACTTGCGGCAGCAGGCACCATGCAGCACCGCCGATGGAACGAGGAACATCCATGCAGGACCAGATTCAGGACTGGCTCGCGCAGCACGGGTATGCGGGGGGCATCGTTCCGATGTCCCCCGGGTTCGGCGAAACGGCACTCTGGCGCGTTTCGAGCACCGACAACGCGAGCGACCTCGTGCTTCGCATGTTCCCGCCAGGGCGGGATTCAGCGGCAACGCGGGAGGCGCTGGCGATGCGCGCCGCGCGAGAGCACGGTCTGCCGGTCCCCGCGGTGGTCGCCGGTGGCACGATCGAGGATCGCCCGGTGCTGCTCATTACCTTCGCACCGGGCGAAATGGTGAGTGACGCGATCACGAACGCGCCGGAACGCGCCGCCGCGCTCGGTGCGACGCTGGGCGAGCTGCTCGGCAGACTGCACGCGGTTCCGGCACCAGCAGGACTGGCAGCGGACGACCGCTGGATCGCGCATGGTGGCCCCGCGCTGGAGCCGCTGCGCGCGCGGCTGCGGGCAGTGCCGAACGCTGACCGCCTGATGCATCTCGATTACCACCCCGGCAACGTGCTGGTCGACGGCGAGAGTACCTGCACGATCGTCGACTGGGCCAATGCCCTGCCGGGACCGCCGCACATGGACGTCGCGCGCAGTCGCTCGCTGCTGGAGGTGGTCCGGCTTGCGGGCAAGTTTCCCGAACCCATCCTGAAAGCACTAGATGCCTTTGCGGATGCGATGGTCACCAGTCACGAACGCGTCACGGGGCCCGATCCACACCCGGAGCTGTCGCGGGCGTGGGGGTGGGCGATGACGACCGACGACATCGCGCAGCACGTCGGCAAGCCGGGAAGCTGGGTGACGCCGGCGTTGGTGGAGCGACTGGCGGCGACGCGCGACGAGATCATCTCGAAGGCGCTGGACAGCTAAAGCGAAATCCGGACGCCGATGTTCGACGACTCCACTCCCCTCATCGTCTCCTGGCTTTGGTAGACTGATCCTTCCGGAAAATCCGGACACACAGCGGATTGAAGGCAGGAACACGTGTCCATCATCACGGTCAGCCACCTCGGCAAGGATTACCGGCAGATCCGGAGGATAGATGGTCGCTTCGGCGCCGTACGGACGCTGTTCACGCGCCAGTCCATGACTCGCACGGCGGTCGATGACATTTCGTTCTCCATCGAGCCGGGTGAGGCGGTCGGCTACATCGGCCCCAACGGGGCGGGCAAGTCGACCACCATCAAGATGCTGACCGGAATCCTCGTGCCCACCCGCGGGGCGGTCGAGGTACTCGGGGTCGAACCGCATCGCCACCGTCGGCGCAATGCCAGCCGCATTGGCGTCGTGTTCGGGCAGCGCAGCCAGTTGTGGTGGGACTTGCCAGTGATCGAGTCGTTCGAGCTCCACCGGCATGTGTACGACATCCCACCGGAGCGCTACCGGGCCATGCGCGACCGGTGCACGGAGCTGCTGGGACTCGGCGACCTGCTGCAGTCGCCGGTGCGGCAGCTCAGTCTGGGTCAGCGCATGCGATGCGAGCTGGCGATGGCGCTGCTGCACCAACCGGAAATCCTCTTCCTCGACGAGCCAACCATCGGACTCGATATCGAAGCGAAGGACCGCATCCGCGATTTCCTGCGCACCGTCAACCGCGAGCAGGGCACCACGATCATCCTCACCACCCACGACCTGGCCGACATCGAGGAAATCTGCCCGCGCATCATCGTGATCAACCGGGGCGGGCTCATCTACGACGGCGCCATCCAGTCGCTCAAGGCGCAACTGGGTAGCCAGCGACAGGTGACCATCGACTTCGAGGACGATCCGGGCCCGATCACGATCTCGCAGGCGACACTGCTGTCGGATCAGGGGCGGCGCAAGACCTTCGCGGTTGAGCGGTCGGTGGAATCGACCCTGGCCGTGTTGAGCTCGATTGCGAGCAGTCACCCGGTGCAGGATGTCTCGTTCGCGGAGCCGGCGATCGAGGATGTCATTCGGACGCTCTATGCCGGACTCGGCAAGGCGGTACCGGAATCCGACGAGCTCGACCGGTGGTCGCGCGGCCGGGTGGTGACGCAGTGAGACCCATCCGGACCTTCCTGGCATTCCTCGGCACGTCGTTCCGCAAGAACCTGGCCTACCGATCCGAGGTGTGGTTGTCGATCCTGTTCGGGTTGCTCGCCATCGTGATCCAGGCGGCGATCTGGCGGGCGCTGCTCGGCGACGGCGCGGCCGAGGGCATCACCGTCGACGACATGGTGACCTACGTCATCATCACGACAGTGATTTCCGCTGTGTCGCTGCACCGGCTTGTCTCCGACGTCGACGAGCGGTTGCGCGGCGGCGATATCGCCGTCGATCTCGTCAAGCCGATGCACTACCCCACCCTGCAACTCGCCGACCAGCTGGGACGATCGGCGTTCCAGCTCGCCTTCGTGGTGGTGCCAATGGTGGTTATCGCCGCGCTGACGTTCGGCATCGAAGCGCCGGCCAGCGCAACGGCAGGGGCGGCGTTCGTCGCATCGCTGGCGATCGCGCTGCTGGTCTCGTTCACGCAGGGGCTGCTGCTGGCGCTGCTGGCATTCTGGTTCCTGACGACGTTTCATTTCATCTGGGCCAACGGAGCGCTGCTGACGTTGTTCGGCGGCGCGAACCTCCCGCTCTGGTTCTTCCCGGATGCGCTGGAGACGGTAGCGCGGTTGCTGCCGTACCAGTTCGTCGCCTTTGTGCCGGCGGCGATCTGGCTGGGTGAGATCGCGGGCAGTGAACTCGCGTGGACGCTGGCGCTGGGCGTGATGTGGGTAGCGATCCAGGGCGCGGCGGGCCAGGCGCTGTGGTCGGCGGCGGTGCATCGTCTGACGGTGCAGGGAGGGTGAAGTGTGAACTACTGGTGGGTCGCCCAACGGTCACGGCGCAGAGGAGGACCTTGTGTCCTCCCGAGCAACGTAGCCGGCTGCATCGCATTGCCTCCCTGCGGGCGGCCGGGCGGAGACAAGCTCCGCCCCTACGAGGGATCCGCGGCACGGTCAGGGCAGATCTCCGCATGACCCCTGCCCTGTTCTGGCACCACGTGCGGTTGCGGCTGCGGGAGCGAATGGAGTACCGCGGGGCGTTCCTGCTCGGCCTGCTGGCACAGGGGATCGGATACGCCGCCGAGATCGCGGTGATCTGGCTGCTGCTGCACCGCTTCGAGGCGATCGCCGGGTGGATGTGGCCGGAAATCGCGCTGCTCTACAGCCTGTCCGTCCTGACCTACGCGATCGGGGCGGCGTTCACCTACAGCCCGATGACCGAGCTGGAACAGATGGTGCAGCGCGGCACCCTGGAAACCGTGCTGGTGAAGCCGACGGACCCGTTCTGGACGCTGATCGGGCAGCGATTCAACGTGGGGTACCTCTCGCACCTGCTGCTCGCGGGCACGGTGATGACGTGGGCGATCGCGACCGCGCCGATCGACTGGACACCCGCCAGCGTGGGTCTGCTGGTTGCGACGGTCGCCAGCGGATCGATGATCCAGGCGGCGGTGCTGACGCTGATCGGCACGTGGGCGTTTCGGTTCACTCGATCATGGACATTGTTCGCGATCAACGGACAGGCCAGCCGGTTCATCCGCTTCCCGATCGGGATCTTCGGTATCATCCCGCAGATCCTGCTGACGCTGGTCATCCCGCTGGCGTTCGCGACCTATTACCCCGCCGCGATCCTCATCTCCGAAGACGGGCAGCTCTTTCCCGGTTGGATCGGCTGGCTGACGCCGGTCGTTGGGCCGGTGTTCATGTGGGTGGCGTACCGGACGTGGACGCGCGGTATCGACCGCTACCAAGGCGCGGGTGGGTAGGACGGAGCAAGGCTCGCCGGAAGGCCTTGCGACCCATTGCGTCTCGCTATACTGGACGTGCGTCATCAGTGGGACCCTCATGGTGCAGGTGATTCACGGGCAGAAGCCATGGGCGCCAAACACGTTCACGTCAATGGAGACTCCGACGCGCCGATCCCAATCGGGCGCCGCGGTCGGGTTGCTGTGCCAGATGTGCCGATTCCGGCAACACCCCTGATTGGCCGGGAGGACGCGATACGCCACGCGATCGCCCACATTCGCGACCCCGAGGTGCGGCTCGTCACCCTGACCGGCCCGGGCGGGATCGGCAAGACACGACTCGCCATTGCGGTTGCACACGAGGTCGGTGGGGATATCTGCTTCGTGCCGCTGGCCGCGGTCGATCACCTCGACCGCATCGCCCCGGCGATCCTGCGGGCGCTCGAAGTAGAGCACGCCGGCGCACTTCCGGCGGCAGCGCTTCTCCGCGACGTCCTCCGCGACCGATCCCTGCTGCTCGTGCTGGACAGTGTCGAACACCTGCTTGATGGAACTTCGCTGGTCAGCGATCTGCTGCAGGTGTGCCCGCACCTGACCGTGCTCGCCACCAGCCGAACACGTCTCGGGCTCTCCGGCGAACACATGCTGCCGGTGGAGCCGCTGACCGCCCCCGACCCATCGCACCTGCCGCCGCTCGACGAGGTCGCCGCGGCGAGCGGTATCCGTCTCTATGTCGACCGCGCGCGTGCGGTCCACCCCACATTCGCGCTGACCGAGGCGAACGCGGCGGCCATCGCCACTATCTGCGAGCGGCTCGACGGGCTGCCACTGGCGATCGAGCTCGCCGCCGCCCGCAGCAACGTGCTGTCACCCCAGGCGCTCGCGGCCCGTCTCGAACACCGGCTGGAGCTCTTGACCGGCGGACCTCGCGACGCACCGGAGCGTCACCAAACGATGCGGGCGGCGATCGCATGGAGCGCCGATCTGCTCCACGACGCCGACCGGACATTCTGGCAGCGGCTTGGTGTGTTCGTGGGCGGGTTCACGGCCGAAGCCGCCGAGGCGGTCGGGAATCGTAAGGATACCGTGGACGCGCTCGGGTCGCTGGTCGACCAGGGGCTGCTGCGACCAGCAGCGAACGCGGCGGGTGAGCCGCGGTTCGTGATCCTGGAGACAGCGCGCGACTACGCGCGGGAACAACTGGAAGCGCAGGAGGAGGACACTGCCACGCGGGACGCGCATGCGGACTGGTTCGGGACGTTCGCTCGCGAGGCAGAGCCAGGACTCATGGGCAGGCAACCTGAGCTCTGGTTCCACCGGGTCGAGGCCGATATCGCGAACATCCGCGCGGCGCTCGCCTGGCTGATCGACCGGGAAGCGATCCGGCCGGCGCTGGAGCTGGCAGGGGCGCTGGCCTGGTTCTGGACCGCGCCGAACTACATCACCGAGGGGCGAGCCTGGTACAACGCGCTGCTCGGATCGGCCACGCACGGAATCGAACCCGCCGTCCTCGCGAAGGCGATGATGGCGGCTGGCGATCTCGCCGACTGGCAGACCGACACGGAACGGGCAGAGGCGCTCAACCGCCAGGCGCTGGCGCGTTGGCGCGAGGCCGGTGATCAGCGAGGAACAGCGGCGGCACTGCGCAGTCTTGGCAGCGCCGCAATCGACCGGTTCGCCTTCGACGAAGCAGTGGAGCTGCTCAGCGAATCGCACCAGTTGGCGACAACCTCGGGCGATGCCTGGAACGTCGCTGCCGCGGCCAACCTGCTCGGTGTGGCATCGAAGGAGCAGGGCCGGACCGAGGACGCCATTCGCTGGCACGAGACGGCACTGCGGACCTGGCAGCAACTCGGCGACCGGAGTCACTTCCCGGTCGCGCTGAACGGCCTTGGGTGGGGGCATCTCGCGCTGGGGCATGATCAGCTCGCGTGGGAGAGCTTCGAGGCGGCGATCTCGATCCCTGGAAATGCGGAGCTTGACTGGGATGTCGCCTGGAGCATCGTCGGGTTCGCCGCGATCGCGTCCCGCCACCGCGAGTTCACCGAGGCGGCGACGCTCCTCGCGGCGGCGGCGCACCAGCGCCAGGAGCTCGGTCTTCCACTCCGACCGCCAATGCAACGCACGGTCGACGAGCAGACGCGAGCGGCAGAAAACGCGCTGGGCAGCGCGGCTTTTGCCCGCGCCTGGGCTGACGGTCAGGCGTTGCGGGCCGAGGTTGCTGTCCAGCGCGCACGGGACGTCGCCGTGGCCACCCCGCCAGCCGATGATGGCCTGTCCCCTCGCGAGCGAGAGGTGCTGGCACTGTTGGTCGAGGGCGCCTCCGATAACGAAATCGCCGACGCGCTGTTCATCACGCGCAGGACGGCATCCAAGCACGTCGCCGCGATCCTCGACAAGCTCGGCGCGAGCAACCGCACCGCCGCGGCGACGATCGCGCACCGGCGCGGCCTCGTCTGAACCCAATTGGCACAAGGTACAAATGGGGAGATCTGCCACTAGGATTCGACCTGGAGGGTCGCTAGCCTGAATGTGGGAATGCTCCGATAGCTCGTTCGCATCGAACGCTATCAGTTCTGGCCCCACCGTCAGGAGATTCGCCATGTTGCGCACACGCTCGCTGGTGGTCGCGATCCTCGCCATTCTCCTCGCCACGACAAGCACTGCCGGCCTGCTCGCCGCACCGGTATCACAGGTGACCGACCCGTGCAGGGACAGTGGCATCATCTTTTTCTGCCTCGATGAAGACATTCCGATTGTGGTCACTTCGACGCCTCCGCCGCCGACCCCACCAGCGCCCGACGCCTGCGTCGGCTCGATGATCATGATCTCCTGTCTCCCCAGCGCACCTTCCGACCTCATCAGAACCGAGAGCACCGACGACGGCATGGTGGTGCAAATGCCCAGCCTGTGCGCGGAGATGGTGGTTGGCGGCGAAACGCTGACCATCGACAGCGACTCCGACGGCATCAGTGACGACTGCGAGGCGGTGCACGGCACCGACCCGGCCAACCCGGACACCGATGGAGATGGCCTGCTCGACGGCCACGAGGTCGATGTCCACAGGACCTCCCCAACCTCCCGCGACAGCGATGGCGACAGCCTGGGTGACGGCAACGAAGTCACTTCCTACGGCACCGACCCACGCGACCCCGACACCGATGGCGATGGCCTCGACGACGGCTACGACCTGGGCAGCGGCACCGACCCGCTGAATCCGGATTTCGACGGCGACGGGCTGCTCGACGGCGGCGAGGTCAACGTTTACGGGACTTATCCCAAGGTGGCCGACAGCGACGAGGACGGCATCGGCGACGGCCGAGAGATCGCCTGGAACCTGGACCCGCTCAACCCGGATACCGACGGCGACTGCATCTTCGACGGCACCGAGGTGCACGCCGGCGCGGGCGACCCGCTCAGCGAGGACAGCGACGGCGACGGCGTGCCTGATTCGACCGACAAGGACCCGTGGAATGCCGCGAACACGGACGCCTACGACTACGCGGGGTGTGGATAGCGGTAGTCGCGGCCGCTCCCTGCCGGCGCATCGGTTCAGGCTGGAAAGAGGACACCATGAAGCACACTGGACACATCGCCATCCGAGCTCGTACTGCGCTGGCCCTAACGCTCATCCTGATCCTCGCCATGATCCCGGGTATCGGGCGTCCAGTCCTGTCGCAGACGACAACGCCGCCCGCGAGCGACACGGCAACCATGCCCGAGCAGCGTGGCTCGATCACGCTCGACCTGCCCGCCGGCGAGATGGCCTGGCGGGTGGCGGCGCTGCAGACCGGAACCGAGACCGACCCGGCCATCGGGTTCGAGCCGGGCTTCGTCTATGCCCTCGACGATCCCCTGCTGCTGCTCTTCGATGACGGCACGCCGCTACAGCGCGTCCAGAGCGATACCGCATACACGGTCGAGACACCGGTCGAAGGACACCCGGTGCCGATGATGGCGGAGGCGCCGGTGCAATTCGCGACGATCGGAGTCGGCGCGCCGGACCCGGCAGCCGATCCAGGCTCGCCTCCGTTCCCGATCGAGGGCGGCGAGTACGAACTCTCGCTGTGGCTGGTCGACACCGCAGCCCAGGTCTCGACCGAGGTCGGCACGCGTCTCGCCTCACAGGAGCACCCGATCCTCGTGTTCATCCGTTCGGGCGAGATCGACGCGCCCCCCACCCCGCCGGAGACGACACCGCGGCGGCTGGTTGCGGGCGACTGGGCGGTGATCGACCCCACCGACCGGCTGCAGGCGGTCGACGGGAGTGAGCCACCAGTGGTACTGTTTGGCACGCTCGACCAGCCGAACCTGCAGCCGGAGCCGCCAACGGGCCAGACCGGCGCACCGCCCCCGCCGCAACCGGGTGGCGCGCCGCCGATGATCGCGACGGGCGCGCCGACGGAAACGACCACCAGCACGGCAACAACGACCCACACCGCCACCGCGACAGCTACCGCCGCGGAGACCGCAACCGCGACTGCAACCGAGACGGCG